>DATHBC010000648.1:0-4394 GCA_035296345.1 Pyrinomonadaceae bacterium
GGGCGCGGCGAGCTTAGTTTAAAGTTTAATAAAATAAAAAAGCGGCGAATGTAGTTTCGTCGCTTTTTTATTGCCGCCCGTGTCAAGTCGGACGCCTCCGCCAAAATTTCCGTTTCCCATGAAAGTTTCCCGATGCTTTGTTAAGATTGATTTATGGAAACTAATATGCAACAAGAAGACGACGACGGAATTATGTTTAAAGACACCGAATCGCAACTGGAAACAATCAGGGAAATTTTTGCGCAGGCAAAACAGGAAGACAACTGGAATCTGGACGAGCCGATGCTCTACAGCTTTTATTTCGTGGACGAAAGCATCGAAAATCTGGAAAAGCTCGGGCTGCATCTGGAAGAAGAAGGCTTCGATTTCGTGGATATTTTCGAGCTCGGCGACGAGGAAACGGGCGAATCGACCGGCGAATATCTGCTTCACATCGATAAAACCGAAGTTCACACGCCGGAATCTTTAGCCGAAAGAAACGTCCGGTTTCAAAAGCTCGCCGACGAATACGAAATCGGAACCTACGACGGATGGGAATTCGGCGAAGTCGGCGGCGAAGACGACGACGACGAAGAGGACGAAGATTAAGAAGGGCAGAAGGCAAAAGGCAAAAGGCAAAATTCGGAAAACACTTTCCACTTGATTTTTCGTTTTGCCTTTTGCCTTTAAAACCGTCGTGGATTTCTTCTAAATTGAAAAAAACGGACGAACAAAACGAGCGCGCGGCGGAAGTAACGGGAAATCGCGAAAGCGTAAAAATCCTGCGTTTGCGGCAGATGATTTTTCTCGGCAAAGGCTCGTTTGCGCGGCAGTCGATTCACGCTTTTATCAGCGTCGCCTTGCGTCTTTTTTTTCGGCGCATCGAAGCCTCCGGCGTCGAAAAAGTTCCGCCGGCGGGCGCGATTATCTTTGTACTCAATCATCCGAACGGCTTGGTCGACCCGGCGCTGGTCTTTGTCAGCCTGCCGCGCCGCGTCTCGTTTCTCGCCAAATCCACGCTTTTTTCCGTGCCCGGCGGCGGATTTCTGCTGCGCACGCTCGAAACTCTTCCGGTTTACCGGCGCATCGACGCGCCAGCCGAGATGTCGAAAAATCTTCGCACCTTCAAAGCCTGTCGCGAGCTTTTAAATCGCGGTCGCTGCATCGCGATTTTTCCCGAAGGCGTCTCGCACAATGAAACCAAGCTTCAACCGCTGAAAACGGGTGCGGCGCGCATCGCGCTCGGCGCGCTCGGCATCAAGCCGGAAAGCGTTCAGCAATCAGCCGTCAGCGGTCAGCAGAAAACCGATGACCGAAGCCCGGAGACCGAAGACCGTATTAATTTAAAAATAATGGCGGTCGGGCTTTATTACACTTCCAAAACGGCTTTTCGCAGCGAGGCGCTGATTCGTTACGGCGAGATTTTCGATGTCGAAGCCGCCGCCGGGGAAATGGACGAAGAAGGCGAGCCGCCGCGCCAGGCGGTTCAGGATTTAACCGATAAAATCGAAGCGGCTTTAAGACGTGTGACGCTGAATCTCGAATCGGAAAAAGAGCTGGACACGATTCTCAGAGCCGAGGCGCTTTTTTCGTCGGTTTATAAAAATCTGCTTTTCAAGCAGACGCTCGCCGAGAGCTTTCGGCATTTGCAGAACCTGGCAGAAAAATACCAGCTTCTGGGCGAAAACGAGCCGGAAAAAATGCGCGAGCTGGACAAAAAAATCGCGCGGTATGAAAGCGATTTGAAAACCAGCGGCGTCACGGCTGAGAGCCTTTCCGTCCTCCAGCATCCGACCGCCTACGTGCTGCGCTATCTGGTTTTGCGCGTCTTGTTTTTAATTTTGCTTTCGCCGCCGGCACTCGTCGGCGCGATTATTCACTCGCCGGCGTTTGTTTTCTCGAATTTCATCGGCTTGATGTTCAGAACGCACGGGGCGGACGCCGCCGGCTCGACCTATAAAATTCTCGCCGCGTGCCTGTTTATGCCGCTGACGTGGCTGATTGCGGCGGCAATAATCTTCTGGTTTTTCGGCTGGCAGATTGCGCTCTTTTCAATTCCGCTGATGATTCTGTGCGGCTACGTCGCCCTGCGCTCGTCGGAAACGCTGATTGATATGACCGTCTGGCTCAAATCGGCGTGGCTTTTGTTCAGACAAAAGGGCTTATTCCTGCGCCTGCTTTTAAAACGCGAAACTTTAAGACAGGAAATCGGCGAGCTGATTGAAAAAGATTGAAACTGATTAACGCGAAAATTTAACAGGATAGACAGGATAGACAGGATAATTTAAAACTAATTTACGTTGTAGTTTCTTTTTTATCCTGCCTATCAAGCCGCGAAGCCTACTCCATCCTGTTAAAATCTCCCTTTTAGCTAATGAAAGTCGTTTTATACACAACGTTCGCGCTCGTCGCTTTCGCTTTCAATTCCATTCTGTGCCGGTTGGCGCTCGGCTCCGGAGCGATTGACCCGGCGAGCTTTACGGCGGTGCGCCTGATTTCCGGCGCGATTGTTTTGCTTTTAATCATTTCGTTTGCCGGCAGAGCAGCCAAAGCAGCCGAAGCGAAAAGCGGCGGAAACTGGCTCTCGGCGTTTTTTCTTTTCGCTTATGCGATTTGTTTTTCGCTCGCTTACATGAATCTGACGACGGCGACCGGCGCGCTCGTTTTGTTCGGTTCGGTGCAGCTCACGATGCTCGGCGCGGCGCTCGTCAAAGGCGAAAGACCGTCAATTTTGGAATGGCTCGGATTATTTTTCGCGCTCGGCGGTTTGGTTTATCTGGTTTTTCCGGGTTTGAGCGCGCCGCCGCTTTCCAGCTCGGCGCTGATGACCGCGGCGGGCGCGGCGTGGGGCTTTTACACCCTGCGCGGTCGCGGCAGCCTGAATCCTTTAGCTGAAACGGCGGGAAATTTTCTGCGCTCCGTGCCGATGATAATTCTGCTCGCGCTGCCTTTCGTTTACCGGATTCATTTATCCGCAGAGGGAATCGTCTTTGCCGTTTTGTCCGGCGCGATTGCCTCGGGCATCGGTTATGCGGTCTGGTATGCCGCGCTGAAATATCACACGGCGGCGCGAGCGGCGATTTTGCAGCTTTCCGTTCCGGCGCTGGCGGCAATCGGCGGCGTGATTTTTCTGGCGGAAGCCATTTCGATGCGTTTATGGCTGGCGAGCGCGCTGATTCTCGGCGGAATCGCGCTGTCGATTTCGGGAAAAGTTAAACCTCAGGCGAACACGGATTAAAGGTAATCTCAAACAGGATGAACAGGATTTACAGGATAACTTAAAACCAGAAACGTCGAAGTTTCTTTTTTATCCTGCCTATCAAGCCGCAAAGCCTACTTCATCCTGTTAAAATCTGCCTTTAGTTTTTTCTGAATTCCGCGATGAAGGCGTAGCGGCGCGCGACGGATGTGATTTTCAGTTTTCCGACGCCTTGTTTTTCCAAATCTTCCAGATAAGGCATCAAATCGCCCCAGAACCGGACGTGAAATTTTTCGAGCCAGCCTTTCAGTATTTTTTGAAACCAGCGCGGCAAATCTTTCTGGTCGTAAAAATCCACGATATAAACGGAGCGCCCGCTTTTCAGATTAGCCAGCGCGTTTTGAATCGACTCGCGCCAGACGGGAATCATCGAAATCGAATAACTGAAAAAAATCGTATCGAAAGGCTCGGCTAACGAGAACGTTTCGCGGTAATCGAAAGTGTCGGCGAGCGCCGTGCGAAGCGTCAGGTTTTTCAAATTTTTCAGGTCGATTTTCGCCTGCGCCGTCTTGAGCATGGCGGCGGAAGCGTCGAGCCCGAAAAAATTCGCGCGCGGGAAACGCTTCGCCAGAACGATTAAATTTCTGCCCGTTCCGCAGCCGGCTTCGAGAACGTTTTCGCCCGCCCGCACGTCGATTTCCGCCAGCAGCCGGTCGCGCCCCAAAAGATAATATTTGCGCGTCAAATCGTAGAAGTATCGCTGGTGACGATACATCCTGTCCATATTCTCGAAAGCGTCAGCCATAAGTTTCAGGAAGTTTCAGGAAGTTGCGGGAAGTTGCAGATAGTTGCGGAAAGTTGCGGAAAGTTGCAGATAGTTAAAAGAAGTTTCGACGTTTCAAACTTCGGCAAACGTCTTAAACTTCCTGCAACTTCCTGAAACTTCCTGCAACTATCTGCAACTTCCTGTTAACTTCCCGTCAACTCATATAAATGAAATCCGCCGTAAATCGACGCGCGGTCTTGCTGAAAAAGCTCTCGGGAAAAATCTTCTTCGTAGACGAATTCCGCGCGCAAATCGGCGGGCAGATTTTTTTCAATCGGCGACGAAGCGCCCGCCGTGCGAAAAATTATTCTCGAACTTTTCTCGCCTTTTTCCGCGATTGCCGACCATAAATCCGCCATCGCTTCGGCGTTCATCCAATCCTGCGCGTCG
>DATHBC010000649.1:0-6444 GCA_035296345.1 Pyrinomonadaceae bacterium
AATCATTATTGTTCGCTTCATAAACACGCAATTGCTCGTCGGCGGAAGTTCCGCGTTCGAGTATCGTGTGGATGTGCTCGATTTCCTTGCGCGAGCCTAAATCGTCGACCACGTCGTCGATAAAATCCAGCAGTTCGCGAATCAAATCCTTGACCGGAACTTCCTTCTGCTTGCCCAAATCCAGAAGCTTTCCGTCCAGCCCGTAACGAACCGCGCGCCATTTATTTTCCTGTATCAAGCGGCGATGATAAAGCCGGAAACCGAGATTTTTATCTATTAAAGTATTGAGCTTCGCGACGATTGCCTGAAACAGGGCGGCGACGGCGATGGTATCGTCGACGCGCGTCGGAATATCGCAGACGCGAAATTCCAGCGTCGGGAAAAACGGGTGCGGGCGCACGTCCCAGTAAATCTTTTTCGCGTTGTCGATGCAGTTCATCTTGATAAGCAAATCGACGTAGCTTTCAAACTGCTGGTATGACTCGAAATGGTCGGGAATATCGGTGCGCGGAAATTTTTTGAAAACTTCCGAGCGATAGGATTTCAAGCCCGTGTTAAAGCCGAGCCAGAACGGGCTGGACGTCGTCATCGCCAGAACGTGCGGCAGAAAATAGCGCGCCGCGTTCATGATATGAATCCGGCGCTCGGGTTCTTCGATGCCGACGTGAACGTGCAGACCGAAAATCAGCAGCGAGCGCGCCACCATCTGCAATTCCTCGACGATAAATTCGTATCTCTCGTCGTCGAAAATTTTCTGGTCGCCCCAGTGCGAAAACGGGTGCGTCGAGGCGGCGACGATTTCCAAGCCTTTTTTTCGCGCCAGCGAGGAAATAATGCAGCGCAGTTTGGAAATGTCTTCGCGGGCTTCCTGAATGTTGTGACAGATGCCCGTGCCGACTTCAATCATCGACTGAATCATTTCCGGCTTTAATTTTTCGCCCAAAAGCAGCTTGCCTTCGTCCAGAATTTCCGAAACGTGCGAGCGCAATTCGCGCGTCTGCGGGTCGACAATCTGAAATTCCTCTTCGATTCCGAGCGTAAATTGCTCAAACATAAAATTTTGTCCTTTGTCCTTTGTCCTTTGTTCTTTGTCCTTTGCAAAAACTTCATGCGAGACGGTTAAGACGGCAAATTAAACGAGTTCCGTTTCTTTAATAAATCAGCCGAGTTCCAGTTCGTTTTTCAAAATCTCGACGTTTTCGTCCGAAAGACCGTGAAAGCGCACGCCGACGCCGTGTCCGGGGTCGGTGTAGGCGACGACGCCGCTTAAGGAAAGTTCCCTGCCGCCGACGGTCATCTTCATAAAAATCAGCGTTCCCGTATCGAGCGCGGCGCTGGTCGTCATATAAAGCCCGCCGATGCCGATGTCGCGCGTGTTGGCGATGCCGGTCGCGTCGCCGCCGTTAAACTGCACGTCGACGATTAATTTTTTACGGTCTGAGTGCCGCCTTTCCGCCGGAGAAAGCGCTGCTTCAGGTTCGTTTGGTAACATTCTTTTTCGGTCCTTTTTTGAAAATTTCGGAAAGACTACTTTGCTATTTTAACTATTTTTTTCATATCGCAAAGAAAAATTTAACAGTTTATAAAATTGATGTTAGCGAATTGCCCGATTCTTTTCTAGAAAGAAACCCGGTTTGCATTGCGCGGCTGATTTTTCGATAATCACACAATTCACTGTGTTTGCAATTTTCGGTTTCGCAAGTTACCATAATTTCTCGTTAAATCAAGTGTAATTTTAGCTTTTTTTCGATTAAAATTGCACTGTGAAGTGTTTTTATAATTCTGGAATACTTCCCTGTTTTTCTATGGGCTTTTCAACGACAGCAATTCACGCCGGAAACGAGCCGGACGCCTCGACGGGCGCGGTCAGCGTGCCGATTTATCAGACTTCGACCTACGCGCAGGACGGGCTGGGCAGACATAAAGGCTACGAATACGCCCGCACGCAGAACCCGACGCGCGCGGCGCTGGAAAAAAATATCGCCGCGCTGGAAAACGCGCGCTTCGGCTACGCCTTCGCTTCCGGAATGTCGGCGACCGACGCCGTGATGAAGCTGGTCAAGGCGGGCGACCACGTTATTCTGGGCGACAACACATACGGCGGAACTTACAGGCTTTTCGCCCGCGTGCTGGCAAATTACGGAATCGAATTCGATTTAGCCGATACGTCCGACACGCTGAACATCGAAAAAGCTTTCAAGCCGAACACGAAAATGGTTTTTGTCGAAACGCCGACCAATCCCGTCATGGGCGTTACGGATTTGAAAGCCGTCTCCGAGATTGCGCACAGCCGGGGCGCAAAAGTCGTCTGCGACAACACGTTCATGTCGCCGTATCTGCAGCAGCCGATAAATTTCGGCGTGGATATTGTCGTGCATTCGACGACGAAATATTTAAACGGGCATTCCGACAGCATCGGCGGTTTCGTCGCTTTAAACGACGAAGAGGACGCGCAGTGGATTCAGTTTATCCAGAACAGCGTCGGCGCTATATTGTCGCCGTTCGATTCGTTTCTCGTCCTGCGCGGCACGAAAACCCTAGCCGTGAGGATGGAAAAACACGACGAAAACGGGCGCGCCGTCGCGAATTTTTTAGCCGAGCACCCGAAAGTTCAGAAGGTTTATTATCCCGGCTTGACCTCGCACCCGCAGCACGAGATTGCCAAACGCCAGCAGAAAGGCTTCGGCGGAATGGTTTCATTTGAAACCGGCTCGCTCGAGAATGCAAAAAAGGTTCTGGAAAGCGTCAAACTGTGCACTCTGGCGGAAAGCCTCGGCGGCGTCGAGAGCTTGATTTCGCACCCGGCGACGATGACGCACGCCTCCGTCCCGCAGGAAAAGCGCGACCAATTGGGAATAACCGACGGACTTGTGCGCGTTTCGGTCGGGATTGAGGACATTGAAGATATTATTGAAGATTTAGACCAAGCGCTTAGTTAGTGGAAAGTGCTGAGTGCTGAGTACTGAGTAAAAATATAACTCAGTACTCAGTACTCAGTACTCAGCACTTATTTAATTATGTTGATTGTTGAGATTCACGCCACGTCACACATCGGTCGCGTTCGCCGCGGCAATGAGGACAATTATCTTTTGCTGCAAATTGCAGATTCACAAACCTGGACCAGTTCTCAGGACCCGAGCGATTTCGTCATCGAATCACAGCGCTTCGAGGTTGACGACAACGGCGTCGTTTTAGCCGTTTCCGACGGCATGGGCGGCGCGCTCGCGGGCGAAGTCGCCAGCAAAATGGCGGTCGAAACCATCAGCGACAAAATCCTGAACGAAGACCCGGAAACGACCGTGTCGCCGCACGCCGCGGGCGACTCTTTAATTGCGAGGCTTTACGAAGCGACGATTTACGCCAATCACCTGATTCACCGCGAGCAGCGCAGCAATCCCGAATACAGCGGCATGGGCGCGACTTTTACGGGCATCGGCGTGACGCGCGAAGCCGTCGACATCGTGCAGGTCGGCGACAGCCGCGCTTACCTGATTCGCAACGCGAAAATTTATCAAATCACGAAAGACCAATCGCTCGTTCAGCAATTAATCGACGCTCAGCAAATTCAGCCCGAAGAAGCCGAAACGCACGCCTTGAAAAACGTTATCTTGCAGGCTCTCGGCGCGCAAAACGAAATTTATCCCGTCCCGGCGCGGCTCTACCCGCAGCGCGACGACATTCTGCTTTTATGCAGCGACGGCTTGTCAAACAAACTGCGCGGCGAAGATATGCTCAGAATCGTGATGGAGAACAGCAGCCAACTGCAAATGGCGACCGCGCTGCTCGTCAAGGAAGCCAACGAGCGCGGCGGCGAGGACAACATCACCGTCATTGTAGCCAAATTAACCGGCAGCGACCTGACCGAACCGACCGAAGAAGACGTTCGCCTCGAAATCGTCAATTTCAACGATATTCACGACACCGCCGACCAGGACACGGCAGAGATTGTCTAAATTAAAAATTACGAATTACGAATTACGAATGAAGGAACATTTCTTTCAATTCGTAATTCGTAATTTTTAATTCGTAATTGATTTATCTTCCCGCCATTCGGGCAGCTCGGCGATTCTTTTGACGTAAATCGACGAGCCCTGCACGCGAACCACTTCGACTTTTTCGCCTTCCGCCAGCGGCTCTTCGCCGGCTTCGGGAAACGCCGTCCACGTCGAACCGTAAACTTTCACCGCGCCTTCGCCGAGCGCGCCCCTGCTTGCCGCAGCGACCGTGCCGATTTGTCCGGGCAGAGCGTCGATTCCGGTTTTTATCGCGTCTTCGTCGCCGTGCGCGTAATATTTCGCGAAAATCGTGCGCGAAAGCACGGTCAGGGCTATCGAAACAATCGCAAAAACCAGAAACTGCGAAATTATTCCGAAACCGAGCAGCCCGACCAAGCCAGCCGCCAGCGCGCCGACGCCGAACCAGAACAGCACGAACCCGAGCGTAAACGTCTCGGCGATAATCAGAATCACGCCTAAAACAATCCACAAAATCCAGGCGTATTGTTCCATATTTCTCCTCGCTGCCAGCCTGTTGCGGGCGAACACAGTATTGCAGTAATTTTACGATTTGTCATTCGATTCCGCCAGTTGTTTCTGAAACGCGGCTTGTGCTAATCTTTTTCAAGTGCTTGGGTGGCGGAATAGGTAGACGCACAGGACTTAGTTCTTTGAGCATCGGAAGCGAAATCTTCCGTATGAATGGAGTCAAATTCGGTGAACCCTTTAATCTGGCAATACCGAGCTAAGTCTGAAAAATTTTTCAGAAAAGTGTAGAGACTTGACGGCTCCCGCCTGACTGCTGACAAAATAGTAAAAGGTGAAGGTAAAGTCCAGACCACAAACTGCAATTCACGCAGGCGGCGAAAGCCGTAGATGGTAAGAAAATCCTGTATCCTTCGGGGTGTGCGGGTTCGATTCCCGCCCCAAGCACCACTTTAAAATCAAAGTTTTAAGGACATTTGAATGGATGTCCTCTTTCTATTTTTGCCGTTTTGCGTGCCGGTTGTTACCCCAACCGGTAAATTGGCGCATAATTACAAAACAGAACCATCTCACAAACGACCCTTTTTGAGACAAATGTCTAATAAAAGTGCGTCAAGCGAAAAACCTCATATGGATATATCCTTAAAATCCCGCGCAGATATTGTTTCTTGGGCTTCTGTTTTTCGCATTTTAGGATATGAACCTTGCATGCCAATTTGGGGAATCTTAGATTTACCTAAAGAAATAATTAACAATCCAAAGGCTGTTCTTGATATTGCTAAAATCTTTTTTAATGGAATCAAGTCAATTTGGACTCCGCAACAAATGACTTCGGATGAAGAAGTTGCAAACCATATGGAAGCGCAACGAATGATTGATTTAGGTCTTCTGTATGATTGCTTCGGGAGAATAGTTAAATCTTATGGGGAAGAAGCCGCCATAAAGTTATATGAATGGGGAGAAAGACAATTTATACACGAAAAATCAACGTTTTGGTGGGTTTGGTGGTCTATTTTCTCAAAACAATTAAGAAATCAAACTTCTGTAATATCCTTCACTGCTCCAAATAATTACCAGCAAATACTTAGCATTATAAAAGACCAAGTTGAACAGGAATCATTGAGAGAAAAAAGGTTAGATATAGAATTTGAAAAATTATGTCAAAATTTTTCTGCCAATCCTGAAGAAATAAATCGGCTTAATAACGCCTCAGTTAGCGACATAACTATATTTAATAATTTCGATGATGTTACTGATGAACTTAGTAACATCTTTGATTTTGAGAGTATATTAACTAGAGATTGCGCTTATAAAGTTTGGCAACGTATAAATGCTAATTTTGAAAAAGAAGTTCGAGAAAATATCTTTCAATGGGGAGTCAAAGAGTCAAAGAATATCGGCTCAAGAATTGACCGAAAGTTAAAAAATTATTGTTTATCTATCTAATACAATAATCTCAAAAACGCCCGTTTTTGAAACTCCAAAAATGACGCAATTTTTCAGTGTCCCAAAACCTAATTTAGGGGGCGGTTTTTGAAACTTTGATTGTGGGACGGGTTTTGGAACACATTTTATTTAGTTATTTGCAAAGATTCCCCATCAACCTTAAATAGTCCGGTGACGGGAAATGTCGTCCAATCAAAGCATGTCGGAAAAGATATTATGGCGGGATTAAAAACACTTGTCGGCGGCGAAATAAAAAGCTACACAGATATGCTGACCGAAGCCCGACAAATAGCAATCAGCCGATTGGTTGAAGAGGCATTGAAACTTGAGGCTGACGCGGTTGTCAATCTGCGTTTTACCACGAGTTCGATTATGAGTGGTTCTTCTGAAATTCTCGCCTACGGGACAGCGGTAAAATTGAAACCATAGGAGATTGAAATGAAAAGAGACAACTTAACTCTTTAACTTTTTAACTGCTATCCCAAAAAGGGTCGTTTTTGAGAGTTTTTTCATTTAT
>DATHBC010000650.1:0-7860 GCA_035296345.1 Pyrinomonadaceae bacterium
ATCAAGCAGAAGCCCGCGCGTGAGCAAGGGCGGATTAAGAGTAGGCAGAAGGCAGCGGCAATTGGCAGTCAAAACCGTCATTACGCGCTAATTCCTGCTTTCTGCCTTCTGCCGACTGCCTACTGTTTTCCGCCCTTGCTCACGCGCGGGCTTCTGCCTCGTCGTTTAATCTCAAATTTCAAATTCCGCCACGACCGGCGTGTGGTCTGACGGGCGCACGGCTCCGCGCGGTTTGCGGTCAATCCAGCAAGCCGTGCATTTTTCAGCCAGGCTGCGCGAAGTCCAGATGTGGTCGATGCGCAAGCCCTGATTTTTAAAAAACGCGCCTTCGCGGTAATTCCACCACGAAAAAAGCTTCTCGTCGCCGTTCATTTGGCGAAAAACATCGACAAAGCCCCACTGTTTGACGTGATGAATCGCCGCGCGCTCGGGCTTGGAAAAATGCAGCTTGCCTTCCCAGAAACCGACGTTCCAGACGTCGCGCTCGTCGGGCGCGACGTTAAAATCGCCGCACAATAAAACGTCCGAATTTTTGTCGCAGGTTTCGTCGAAAAAGCGGCGCAGGCGTTGCAGCCAGTCCAGTTTAAAAGTGAATTTATCCGTCCAAAGCTCCGTGCCGTTGGGAATATATGTGTTGACGATGCGCACGCCTTTGACGGTCGCGGCAATCAGGCGTTTCGGCGCGTCCGCGTCGTCGCCCGGAAAATTCATCTGCACGTCGTGAAACTCGAAAGGCGAGAGAATCGCCACGCCGTTGTAGGATTTTTGACCGAGAAAAGTGGAATTGTAACCGGCTTCGAGAAATTCGGCGACGGGAAATTTGTCGTCCGTGCATTTCGTCTCCTGCAAACAGAGCGCGTCGGGCTTATTTTTTTCGAGCCAGCCTAAAACCTGTTCGAGCCGGATGTTGATGGAATTCACGTTCCAGGTTGCGATTTTCATAACATTAAAGCGGCGACGAGCGCGGCGCGTTTCGGGACGTCGGAAATCAGAATATGCTCGCGCAAGGTGTGCGCGCCGTCGCCCGTGACGCCCAAGCCGTCAAGCACCGGAACGCCGAGCGCGGCGACGAAATTCCCGTCCGACGCGCCGCCGACCTGCGTTTCGCCGAATTCGTAATTCATCTGCACGGCGATTTTTCTCGCTTTTTCGTAAAGCTCTATAATCCGGGCGCTTCTCTCCAGCGGCGGGCGATTCAAGCCGCCTTCGATTTCAAGCGAAACGCGATTGTCAAAGGATTCGAGCGATTGAATCTCGCTCAAAATTCTCTCGGCTTCGCTCATCGCCGTGAAACGCACGTCGACTTCCAGCTCGGCAAATTCGGGAATCACGTTGGAAGTCGTGCCGCCTTTTATCGTGCAGACGTTGACGGTCGTGCCGCGTTCCGGCGCGTTCAGCGCGTGCAGCGTTTGAATCTGTTTCGACAATTCCAGAATCGCCGACGCGCCCTTTTCCGGCTCCAGCCCGGCGTGCGCGGGAATGCCGCGCGCTTTGACCGCAAGCCAGGCTGTGCCCTTCCGCCCGGTTTTCGCCCGCCCGCCAGCCGACGGCTCGCAGACCAGACAAAACGCGGCGGCGGCTGCTTCCGCCTCGACCAGCGCGCGACCCGTTTCGCTGCCGACTTCCTCGTCGCACGAAAGCAGAATGGTTACCGGGTGCTTCGGCGTTAAATTCAATTCCGAAAAAGCCCGGAGAATTTCTAGAATCAAAACGCAGTTCGCCTTCATATCGAAAATTCCGCAGCCGTAAAATTTGTCGCCTTCGATGCGCGTCGGATTTTGGCAAAGACTGCCGCGCGGGTGAACCGTATCGGTGTGACCGAGCAGCAAAACCGGCTTTTCGCCCCCGACGTTTTCAAAGGCGCGAATGACGAGATGCTCGCCGTAATTTTCACGAAAAACACGCTCGATTTTCAGATTGAGCGAAATTTTCTCCGCTTCCCCGACCAGAAAATCGACCGCCGCGCGGCTGCCCTCGACATCGAAGGAAGGCGATTCGATTTCGACCAGATTTCGGATTGATTCCAGAATTTCGCCGTGACGGCTTTGGAAATAATCAAGCAGGGATTTCATCTAATTTTTTTTGGTTTCCGTTTTTTGCAGGCTATCGTTCGGAGCTACTTTCAGCATATTTTTGACCGCTTTCACGCCCGTGATACTTTCGGCGACGGCTTCAGCTTTTCTTTTTTGCGCGCTGGCGGCAACAGTTCCTTTTAAAATAACCATGCTTTCGATAACATCCAGATTGATGGTCGAGTCGCGTAATTCGCTGGTCGACAGCAACGCGGCGCGGGTTCTAAACCAAATCCACGAATCATTTTCTCCCTGCCCGATTTTGCTGCCCGCCTGTTCGGCTTCTCGTCGATATTTCTCCGTGTCCGATTGGGAGTTTCCGGCAGGCGGAGTTCCGAAAATTTCGTTGAGCAGCGCGCCCATCCGGTAGCCCGCCAGCGCAATCTGCTGCTGCGAAACCTGAAAGGCGCGTTTCTTATAATCGGCGTTCGGCGACTGGTAGCGAATGAGCGTCGCCGGAAAAACCTCGGTCGTCGCGAGCTGAAAGCTTTCCTTTTGCCAATCGTCGTATTTGCCGGGATTCAGGCGGCTGGTCGATTTCGCCGCCGGATATTTTTTCATAATCGCGCCCGCGACTTTCGGTATAAAAGCAGTGTCGCACTCGTCGCCGCGCGGCGTGTTGCGGACGATTATCGAATCCCAGAACCAGTGCAGATTTTCCTGCTGGTTGCGCGGCGTCTCTTTCGGCTTGAGCTGAAACAGATTTCCGCCCTGGTCGCCTTTCGGCTCGAGGTCGGTGATGCGCGCCGAGGTGTGCAGCGGCTGGTGCAGGTCGCCGATAAGGTGCAGAATCCACGCCAGCGCAATTGCTTTTTCGGCTTCGGACGCTGACCGGTCGCGCAGAACCTTGTCAAACTCAATCAGTTTTTCGACCGCTTTGCCGCCTTCCTCGTTCGGATTCTCGACAATCGTCACCGGCTGCCCGCCCGCGCCGCGCCAGAAGGTGTCCGAATAATGCCAGTTTCCCTTGTGATATTTGCCGTAGCGCGCCTTGAAATCGCGGTCGCGCACGATGTCAGCCCACGTCGAAGCAATCATAAAATGCTCCATCTGCCGCACGCCGAGCGAGCGCGCGTCGCCCATAAAAAACACGCTCAAATCCGAATCTTCCGGCGCGTTCTGCAACAGTTTCGAGACGCGCTCGCGCGCCTGCGGCGTCATCTGCCGCCAGGCGATATAAGCGGTCGTTTTATGCCCGACGTCGTCCCACGCCGCAACCGAAAGCGGGAAAAGCAAACAAATCGAAAACAAAATCACTGCGAATTTTTTTAACATTTTCGGGTTTCTCCTGAATCTTCTGGGAAGATTTTAGCGCGAGATACGGAATTAGAAAAAGCCGAGCGCCCGTTTTTCTTTCCGGCGCGCCGGCTGGCGAAGATTTGTCAGCGCCGCGCGCGAGGCAAAGTTTATCTGAAATAATTCATCAAATAAACTGCAAAAACCCTGCGGTTTAGCGTCTAACAGACAGCTCGCCGCACGAGTCGAGCAGGGTTTACAAGGAGTGAAATTAAAATGCAGGGAATTTTAGAACAAAATTATATCGCCGACGCGCTGATTAATCGCAGCAGCGAAGCCTTCGGCAACAAAATAGGAATCGTCGCAAAAATTTTCGGCTGCTGGCACAAGGAACTGAGCCGCCCGTTCGCGGATAAAAACAAATCGTATCGCGCCTGCCTGCACTGCGGCGCGCGCAAACGCTTCGACGCCGAAACGCTGAAAACTTTCGGACCGTTTTATTATCCCCCGGCAATATCGCCGGTCAATAACGGGCGATTAAACTAAACCCGACTGCACTTACCTTCCCGATGCTATACCTACCCTGCGCGGCGCAAATGCCGCGCATTTTTTTGAGCAGATTGTTCTTGCAGAATCAACCGATTTGCTTTATAAATATTCTGCATAAAAGGTTGTTATACGGAACAGCTTCTATAATACACGGAAATCTGAGCGCAAGAATCATTCTGCATAATCATTGGTTAGAGACCGGAGACATTCTAATTCCAGAAACGAAATTAGAATGTTTAGATACTTTGTATATAATGCAGCGCATTTCACATTCTCTAAAGGTTGATAACATAAAATTTGAGCGAACAAACTCCTAAAGACAATCTAGCTAACGAACAGCTTCAACCAACTCCAGAGACTATCTCTGCTAAGAGTCAATCTAAAACTGTCGTTGAGCAGGAATCGCTAATAAAGAAAATCCTTAAGCAGTTAGCTACTCAATCTAAGAATGTCGTTTGTCTTGTAATCTGGACTTGGCTCTTGTGCCGAATTATAGGAAAGCCCTTTCCTTTTATAAGCTCTACCGAATTATTTAACTATGTTTATTATATTTATAATATTACTGGTGTTTCAATAATCCTCCAAGTTGCTCTAATTATCACTATTATGGGAATTCTTTTCTTCAAAAAACATTGGAAAATACTTCAGTTCTTTCTCTTCTTTCTGTTAAGACTGGTATTCTTTCCTGTAATTTTTATTTTCTACGTAATTTATATTCCTTATAAAACAGCTAGCTGGTTATATAAAGGGATCAATACTTTTCTCGGTAGCCTTTTAAGAACAACCATTCTAAAAGCAGTTGCATTGTTGTTACTGCTTCTTATTAGCAGCTTTATAATTATTATCAATGCTGAAAGTTTATTATGGCTTATAATTTCTTTGATAATGATAATGCTGGCAATTGTTATAAATCTAAGAGTTGCTTTCATATGGACTTCAAAGCCCCTCATAATTATGGAGCAATTATTAGATACCTACTTTAAGGTTATAGATTTTTATTTAAAAACTACTACAGGCAATATCAAACCTAAAGAAGATCTAGAAGCTAATGAGAAAGAGTTTGAAAAATTTAAAAAGCAACTTGATCCAATTTATGAAAGCTTGAATTGGTCCGAGAATTTTGTCGAGCGAAATACTGACCAGAGAATTACAGTCAAATTCTTTATTGTACTTCTGGCAGCTTGTTTTTCTATAACTGTTATTTCTTTTGGTTTAGGGTATTCTAACTTGAACAAAATTTATCCAAATTCTTTTACAAATGCTGATTCTTGGACTTGGCTTGACTATATTTATTCGAGCCTTTTAGTAATTACAACATCAGGAGAAATTCATCCTCTTTGGGCAGGCTCGAAGGTAGCAGTTTCATTAGAAATCATTTCAGGTATTTGTCTTCTTAGTTTAGTTGTCTTTCAATTCTCTGTACTAGCAATTCCAGAGATTGTGGATAAAAAAGCAATAATCCTTAATGGACTTAAAAAGAAAAAAGAAAGTATTACTCGTCTGGAAGAAATAACTCGTCGAATGTTAATTGGGAAATCAAGCGATGTTATAGATGTAAACCCTGAAGATGTCAAAATAAAAGAATAAGCTCAATTGAATTGTCTGGACTAAAGATTTTCTTCGTGATCTTCTCTAGTAGAATTGAAGATTTAATGGTAACCAATATTAGCGTTAAAATTAAAAAGTACATCGTTTAAAATTTTAAACGATGTACTTTTTAATTTCCCGCTTACCTTTTGGAGGATTAACCGAGAAAACCTCTGAATTTTTTCGCGTTTGTCTGGTAGCCGGGAAAGATTTTATCCAGATTTTTATTGCCGAGATGTTTTGCGGAAACTTCGGCGAAGACGTCGCGGAAGTCTGTTGTGACGTCCAAATCGCGTCCTTCGTAAAGGGCGGCGGGTTTTAAGCCTTTCCAGTCGCCGTAGACTTTGCCGCCTTTGACGGAATTTCCCAGAACGAACATGGCGTTGCCGTGTCCGTGGTCGGTTCCGCCCGTTCCGTTCTGGCGGGCGGTTCTGCCGAATTCGGACATGGTTAAGATGACGACGTCGTCCATGCGCTGCCCTAAATCGGCGGCGAGAGCGGCAATCGCCGCGCCGAAATCGCGTAAATAATTGGCGAACTGCCCGCGCGCGCCGCCCTGGTTGGCGTGCGTGTCCCATCTTAATTCGTTGCCCGTATCGGTAAAAGCGATTTCCAAGCCGACGTTTGCCTTGATGAGCTGCGCGATTTGGCGCAGCGAGCGTCCGAACTGCGTGTTCGGATAAACCGCGCCGTTTTCCGGCTGAAACTGCGCCGGATTTGCCTGTTTCAGAAAATTGACGGCTTCGAAGGTTTCCTTTCCGGTTTCGCCGAGGCTGTCTTTACTGTTGAGTTCCTGGTAAATTCCCTCGAAACCGCCCTGCACCGATTGGGTGTAAGCGCCGGCTTTGATGGAAAAATCGGCGAGATTCGTCATCGCGACCGTCGGCGCGCGACCTATCAGCGAGCGCGGAATCTGCGTCGTCATCGAAACGGCGCGAAACGGCGAATCTTTCTCGCTTTTATTCGTCTGCAAAATGCGGTTAAGCCAGCCGTCGCGCGTGGATTTAACGCCGGGCGTGCCGGATTCCATATAATCCTGCGCGTCGAAATGCGAGCGCGTATTGTCGGGCGAGCCGACCGCGTGGACGACGGCGAGCTGTTTGTTCTTCCAGAACGTTTCCAGAGGTTTCAACGACGGGTGCAGCCCGAAATAGCCGTCCAGATTTATCGCGCCGTCCGCCCGGTTCGGGCTTTGAATGGCGATATTCCGGCGCAGCTCGTAGTAACTGTCGTCGCCGTAAGGCACGACCATATTCAGCCCGTCAGCCGCGCCGCGCTGGAAAATCGTTATCAGAATTTTTCTTTTGCCTTTGGCGTTCGTCGCCAGCGTCTGCGCGTCGGCAAACTGATGCAGAAAATCCGGCGCTGCCGACATCAGACCGAAACTGGCGAGAGCGATTCCGCTCGATTTCAAAAAATATCTTCTATCCATAATTACTCGCTGCCGTTGTTTAAAAAAGATAAGAATTAGCCCGGAAATGAATCCGTCTGCTGTTTGTTTAGACGCGCCGGATTCGGGTTTAGTCACTTTTATTTTCAAAAAACCGACCTTTGACCTTTGACCTTTGACCTTTGATTTTCGGATAATTCTCTCGAACTTATTTTCGCTGATTGATTTTTATGAAAGAACAGCTTGTCCGGATTATTGTCGAGCGACTGGCGCGCGACGAGGAAAAACTGCGCGCGGATTTCAGCGCCGACAAAGGCATTAAGACCAAATTCACGGCGATTGACAATCTTTTTCCCGAAGACGTGGCGCGGAAAATTTACGAGGCTTATCCGCCTTTGGAGGAAATGCGGCTTTTAGACAGTTTTCGCGAGAAAAAATACACTTCGAAATCGCTGGACAAATTTAATCCGCTGATTGCGGACGCGACTTTCGCCTTTCAGGACCCGCGCGTGATTGAAATCGTGGCGCGCATTACGGGCATCAAAGACGCCGTCGGCGACCCGCATCTCTACGCGGGCGGCATCAGCGCGATGGCTGGCGGGCATTTTCTAAACCCGCACATCGACAATTCGCACGACCACGAGCAGAAAAATTATCGCGTGCTGAACCTGCTTTACTATTGCTCGCCCGGCTGGGAGGCGGAAAACGGCGGCAATCTCGAATTGTGGGATGAGAACGTCACGGAAGCCGTCGAAATTCCGAGCCTTTTCAACCGTCTGGTGCTGATGGCGACCAACGATAAATCGTGGCATTCGGTCAACGAAGTAAAAACGGGCGGTCATCGCTGCTGCGTCTCGAATTATTATTTCTCGCCGCATTCGCCGAACGGCTACGAAACGACGCACGTCACGTTTTTCAAAGCCCGACCGGAACAAAAACTGCGCCGCATCGTCACGACCGCCGACGGTTACTTGCGAACCGCTCTCAGAAAAGTCGTCAAACAAGGCTTGGCGAAAAAAGATTTAT
>DATHBC010000651.1:0-4219 GCA_035296345.1 Pyrinomonadaceae bacterium
CAGACGCATCGCTTCCTTGCGCCGCATCGCCGAGAGATTATTGACCTCCAGCGCGCAATGGTCGCAGAAACGCACTTTTTCGCCGCCGCTCATCGCGTCCCAATCCTGCTCGCAGGGCGACGTGACCCGTATCGAATCGAGGAAACCGTTTTTCTTCATAAATCAATCTTCCTTTTCAGATTTCAAATTTGCTGTCGCGCCCGGGGAAACGTTCGTCTGTCTCGGCTATGCGGTAAAGGATGCGGTCAGATTTAAATTTGGTTGCAGCGGCGGCGGACGAAAAAGAAAAAAGGCTTGAGAAAAATATTCTCAAGCCTTTCAACGAATTTAGCCCGCGCGGGCTAAAAAGCTATTGGATTCTATACGGCGAGGTGACGGGCTGGTCGCCCTGCTGTCCCCATTCGATTGCCGTCAAGGTTCCGCCCGTGCTGTTGCGAATATACCAGAAATTCTGCGTCGGGTCGGCGTTGGGACGGAAAACGGTGAAGTCCATCGTCTTATCGCCGTCGTAATCAGCCGGCTGCGGAATGTCGCCGTTTGCGCCCCACTGCGTGACGGAGCTGGTCGCGCCCGGCGTATTTCCGACCGTTTTGCTGGCGCTTCTAATCCAGTACCAGTTGCCGTCGGTCGGTCGCCAGACCGCCACGTCGGTGCGTGCGTCGCCGTCATAATCGCCGGGCACGAGCTTGTCGCTGGTCAAGCCCCACTGGACGCCGTTCGAGCAAATCGGCGCGGTCGTCGGGCAGCCTAAGACGAAACCGTAGCCGAAGTTGCTTTGCAAAACCAGCCACAGGCGGTTCGAGCCGCTGTTGCGCACCAGTCCGAAATCGGAAATCAAATCGCCGTCGTAATCGCCCCAGACCGGCGTGTCGCCGTTTTGTCCCCATTGCTGGACGAGCAGCGTGTTGGTTGAGCCGCGCAGCGCGTACCACGTGCCGTTTGAAGGTCGCCACACGGCAACGTCCTGTTTGCCGTCGCCGTCGTAATCGCCGGGCACGGGCACGTCGCCGCTCGCGCCGAACTGAATCGTTTCAAAATTCGTGTTCGGCGTCGTCTGATTTCTGCCGTAATACCAGGTGCCGTTGCTCGGACGGAAAACGCCGTAATCGGTCGCGTTGCTGCCCGTGTAATCGCCCGCCACCGGGATGTCGCCCGTGCTGCCGAACTGAATAAAATTCTCGCCGCTCACGGTGCTGGTCGTGTACCACGTGCCGTTTGACGGACGCCAAACGGTCGGGTCGGCGCGATTGTCGCTGGAGCGGTCAAAGCCCGCCTGACGGCAAGCCGTGTTGTAGGTCACGCGGATAGAATAGCTCGTGCAGCCGCCGTTCGCGACCACCTCGTGCACGACGACCGTAAACGGAGCGCCCGCCGCGACCGGAAAGTTCAATGAGCCGGTGCCGATGGTGCTGAATCCGGGTTTGCCAATCAGCCCGCTCATCACCATCGTCGGATTAAATGCCGAATAGGCGTTGACCTGCGTCGTATTATTCGCCGTTCCGCCGCAGCCCGATGCGTCGAGAAAAACCTTGACGCAGGCGTCCAAGCCGGTCGGATTGGTAAAAGTGTACTGGTCATAACGATAACTTCCGGCGACCGGCGCGGCTGTCGGCACGCCGCCCGTGCAGCTCGAAGGAATACCGTCGCGGAAAACGCGGCTCGTCTGCGTCGGGTCGCCCGCGGCAATCGAGCCGGTGCGCGTCTCCGCCGGAACCGGAACGTCGCAATCATACTGCGCCAGCACAACCGGCGCGGCAGTCACAAGAAGCGCCACGAGCAAGGCAAAAGCAGCCAAGCCCCTGATTTTCAAAAGGGAAAACTTCATCATTTCTAAATCTCCTTACAATGGAGACGCGCGCGTCTCCGAAATTTTTTACAAAAAAGACCGTTCGTGATTTCCTGGCGAATGAAAAGCGTTATTTATAAGTAACACATAAAAAATACGCCTCTTTACAAAATTTTACAATCTTTTTTGCAGCTCGGGACAAAGTGAAAAGGTGAAAAAGTGAAAAAGTGAAAAGGTGAAAAAGTTTGCGCGATTGTTTTTCGGCATCTTTTTCGCCTTTTCACTGTTTGACTCTTTCGCTTTCCCTTTCTTGCGGGTGCGGCGGCGGTGTCGGTTCAGCTTTCTTTTTTGGCGCTTGCCCGCGGCGCGAGATTTGCCGGATTGTTTCGATAAACGTCCGCCACGATTTTTAATTGATAAAATCCGGCTTTTTCTCGTCGAGCAATTCAACCGGCGCGTCAAACCGGGGCGCTTCTTCTTCCAGACTCCAGACCTCGAACAAAGCGGGCGGAACTTCCATGATAAAGCGCGAAGGCTTTTGCAGAACGGTCTGGCGATTGTAATCGGTAATCATCAAAGGATAGGTGAGATAAAGCTCGTCCTGCGCGCGCGTTAGGGCGACGTACCAGAGGCGGCGCTCTTCTTCCTCGCTGTCGATTTCCTTGAGCGAACGCGGGCTGGGAAATTTGCCTTCCGCCGCCCAGATGAGAAAAACGGCTTTCCATTCCAAGCCCTTCGCCTGATGCACCGAGGTTAAAGTCAAAAGCTCGTCTTCCTCGCCGCCCTGTATCACGTCCTCGCCGATGAGGTTTTGCGGCTCTTTGAAACGCTCGGTCGAAAGCAGCGCGAGTTCCGATAAAAAATTTTCGGTCGAATCGTAGCGCGAAGCGTAGAGCGCGAGCTGGCGCAAATCTTCAAGCCGCGCTTCGGCGTTTTCGAAAGTTTCCTGCAAATGCTGCTCGTAGCCGCCCGTCAAAATCAGCTCGATTTGCTTTGCCGGGTTGTTGCGGTTTTCGTCGGTCGTCAGGATTTCAAGCAGTTTTACAAATTCCTGCCAGCTTGTCTTATCACGGAGTTTCGGCGAAAGGGGCAGACGCACGAGTGAAGCGGAAGCCCGCGCGCGAGCAAGGGCGGAATCGTTTTCATTTTCGACATTTGAGTTATCGGTGTTTTGTCCGCCCTTGCTCGCGCGCGGGCTTCCGCCTTCGTTTTCCGACCTTGTCGCTTTTATCAGCGCGAAGGGATTTTCCGCGTAGGCGATTGATTCGTAAATCTTATTCGCCGTCGCGCTGCCGACGCTCGGAATCATTTTCAAGATTCGCTTCCACGCCAGCTCGTCGCGCGGGTTGACGATGATGCGCAGGTAAGAAACCACGTCCTTGATGTGCGCCTGCTCGAAAAACCTGACGCCCGACTGCACGCGATACGGAATGTTTCGCCGCGTCAATTCGAGCTGCAATTCCAGCGAATGATAATGCGAGCGATACATCACGCAGATTTCTTCCAGGCTCGCGCCTTCGTCGCGCAGTTCCAGAATCCGCGAGGCGACGAAAGCCGATTGCTGTTCGACGTTGGAACAGGGAACGAGCGCGGGCTTGAAATCCTTCGATTTTTTTACCG
The DNA here is from genome assembly GCA_035296345.1 of Pyrinomonadaceae bacterium. Classification (GTDB taxonomy): domain Bacteria; phylum Acidobacteriota; class Blastocatellia; order Pyrinomonadales; family Pyrinomonadaceae; genus JALZHR01. The sequence goes on from DATHBC010000651.1 coordinate 3,407, forward strand.
CTTGCAGCATTTTCGGAAACTGCTTCTGGTTGCAGGCAATCGAAGTGTTCGCCAAGCCTAAAATCTCCGGCGTGCTGCGGTAATTCGTTTCCAGCTTGTAAGTGACGGCTTCCGTGTAGCGGTCGGGAAATTCGTAAATGTTCGTAAATTCCGCGCCGCGCCACGCGAAAATACTTTGCGCGTCGTCGCCGACGACCATCACGTTCCGGTGTTTGACGGCGAGCAAATCTATAATCTCGGCTTGTAATTTATTTGTGTCCTGGTATTCGTCGACGAGAATATGCTGGAATTGCTCGGCGTAAAGGTCGGCGATTTCGGGTTTTTCGATGAGCAGCCGTTTCCAGTTTAAAAGCAAATCGTCGTAATCCATCACGTTTCGCGCGCGTTTGCGCTCCTGAAAAATATAATCGACGCGCTTGATTTGCTGCGAGAGCATCTCGAAATAAGGATAGCGGCGAATGACGACGTCTTCGATTGGCTTGTCGGTGTTGTTGGCGTAGGAAATGATGTCCTGTACGACTTCGGCTTTCGGAAAACGCTTGGCTTTGGTGTCGATTCCGGCTTCGTCGATGCAGACGTTGACGAAATCCTTCGCGTCTTCGGCGTCGAGAATCGAATAATTCGAATCGTAGCCGATTGACGCGGCGTGGCGGCGCAAAATCAGGTTCGCGACGCGGTGAAACGTCCCGCCCCAGACGCGATGCACGTTTTGCGAGCCGGTCAGCGTTTCCACGCGCCGGAGCATCTCGCGCGCCGCGCGATTCGTAAACGTCGCCAGCAGAATCCGCTGCGGCGAAACGCCCTGTTCAATCA
>DATHBC010000652.1:0-4624 GCA_035296345.1 Pyrinomonadaceae bacterium
TTGCGGAATCGCCAGTTCCTGACCGGGAAAGATTTTGTCCGGGTCGTCGAGCTTGTCGCGGTTGGCGTCAAAGATTTTCTGCCAGCTCACGCCGTAACGCTCGCCGATTTTCGTCAGGTTGTCGCCCGATTGAACCGTGTAAGTCGAAGTCGAAGCTTCCGGCGCGCTGACGTTTAAAACCAGATCGCCCGAACGATAATCCGGGTCGAGGCGATTGTATTCGTCCCACAAAGCCTGTTTCGCTTCGGCGCTCGGCGCAGCGCCCTCGATTTGGATAAAGCCCTCGCCTTCGGTGATATTCAGATTGGAAATGCCGGAGCGATTTGCCAAGTCAATCAACGACTGATATTTTTCCTGTAAAGACATATTTTATTTCCTCCTTGCTATTTTTCGGTTAGTTGATTATCGACCGGCTTGCCGGTTGTTTCCTGCGCAATCCGAACCGCTTCCGTCATTTTACCTTTCGGCACTGTTCCGCGCAGGACTGCTTTAGGCGTCGAAGTATCAACCGTCACGTCGTTGAATCCTTTGGCTTTTAAAGCCGCTTCGACCTTCGATTTCATTGCCGGGTCGGTCGCCGCCGATTCGTTGGTTTGACTTATTGCCGTCGGCGTGGGGACGGGCGTCGACCTGTTGGCGTTGGCGTTTGCATTGTTGTCTTTATTTCCGCCGCACGCTCCGATTAAAAGAACCGCCGATAAAGCGGAACCGGCTAAAATTTTAAATTTCATCTATTCCTCCTTGAAATTCCCTGTAAATTAAATTTTTCAAGCCCGCAAGCGAGCGCCGTCCGCACGGAAACGAAATTTCCCGAACGGATTGACCGGCTGAAAAGCCGCGCCCGCTGGCGGGTCAACGTAAATTCCTGAGAAAATTAAACGTTTAATTTTCTAATGTAAATATAACTTAACAAATTTCCGCATAAATTATCAAAATATTTCTTCGGCAATCCTTTCGGCGATGTCAAAGCTGGTGAGCTGCGGCTCGACGATAAAATGCCAGTCCGCCAGGCAATAAACTTTCTGGCGCTCGTCAAAGAGCTTTTCCGCCAGCGTTTTATTTTTCGCCAGCGGGCGCGCCTGTCTCGAACAGGAAATATTGCGCCAGCAATGCTCGAAGGTCGATTCCAGCCAGACGGTCGTGCATTTGTGCGCTTTGATAAGCTCGCGGTTGACGGGCGAAATCCAGCTTCCGCCGCCGAGCGCGATAACGCGCGCGCCCGTTTCGTTTAAAATTTTTCGCAGATTTTCGGTTTCGATTTCGCGAAAGCGCGCTTCGCCGTCCGTTTCGATAATCTCGATTACCGAGCGCCGCTCGTTTTCCTCTATAAAACGGTCGAGGTCGAGCTTTTCGCATTGCAGAATATATGCCAGGCATCTGGCGACGGTCGATTTGCCGACGCCCATAAAACCCGTTAAAACAATGCGCTTTTCGTTATTCATCGGAAATTCAGCCACAGAGAACACAAAGGAAAATTCAAACAGGATGGACAGGATGAACAGGATAAATAAGAAAGTATAACGTTCCAGGTTTTAAATTATCCTGTCTATCCTGTCCATCCTGTTTTAATCCAAGTTTATCCACGTTCATTGCAGTTAATTCTCTCTGTCTGTGGTTAATTATTCTGTCACACTTTCCAGCGTACGGAAAAATTCGGGAAACGAAACGCCCGCCGATTCCGCGCCGTCGATTTCGGTTTCGCCGTCGGCTAAAAGTCCCGCGACGGCAAAAGCCATCGCGATGCGGTGGTCGCCGAACGAAGCGACGCGCGCCCCTTTCAAGACGGATTTTTCGACGCGAAAGCCGTCGGGAAATTCCTCGACCCGGGCGTTCATTCGCCGCAGATTTTCGACGACCGTCGCGATTCTGTCCGATTCCTTGACGCGCAGCTCGGCGGCGTCGCGAATTTCCAGACCGCCTTCGACCTGCGTTCCGAAAACGGCGAGAATCGGAATCTCGTCAATCAGATTGGCGATAATTTCGCCGCGCACGACGTTTGAGCCGCTTTTAGATTGTAAATTTACGCCGCCGCCGGAAACACGCAAATCGCCGACCGGCTCGTTGCAGACTTCTTTTTCGTTCAGGATTTCCACGCTCGCCCCAAACAATTTCAAAACGTAGAGGACGGCGCACCGCGTCAGATTCAAGCCGACCGCTTTTATCGTCAAATCGGAATTTTTCAGACAGCTTGCCGCGACCAGAAAAAACGCCGCCGAAGAAATATCGGAAGGAACCAGAAAATCTTTCGCCGTCAGATGACGGTCGCCCGAAACGGAAATCCGTTTTCCGTTTTTCGTTTCGGCGACTTTGATTTCCGCGCCGAACCAGCGCAGCATTCTTTCCGTGTGGTCGCGCGTCGGCGTCTTTTCGACAAAATGAGTTTCCCCGCCCGCCGCATTCAAACCCGCCAGCAGAACACAGGATTTGACCTGCGCCGAAGCCAGCTCTGGCGCGTAGGTTATCGAAGCTAAAGGATTTTTACCGTAAATCGTCAGCGGCAGACGATTTTCTCCGGCTTCGACGCGCGCGCCGAAAAGCGAAAGCGGCTCGATTATTCTTTTCATCGGTCTTTTCGAAAGACTCTCGTCGCCGGTTAAACGGCTCGCGAACGGCTGTCCCGCCAGGATTCCCGATAAAAGACGAACGGTCGTGCCGCTGTTGCCGCAATCAAGCTCGGTCGGCGGCGTTTGAAAGCCGGTTTTGCCGACGCCCGTGACGAAAACAATCGAGTTTTCGCGCCGCACGCGGACGCCGAGATTTTCCAGACAGCGAAGCGTCGAAGCGCAATCGGCGCTGGTCGAAAAATTATCGATGCGCGTTTCGCCGCGCGCCATCGCGGAAACGAGCGCGGCGCGATGCGAGATTGATTTATCGCCGCCGAGCGTTAAAATTCCTTTCAGACGTTTTGCCGGATAAATTTTCATTGTCTGTGCCGTTTATTTATTGCCCTATCTTGACATAACCGCGCATAAACCGCTAATTTACAATGAATAGCATTAAAAAATCCGTTGCTCACGTTTAGCGGTTTTAACCGCCGAACGCCGGCGAAATTTGTGACCGAAGAAAAAAAAGAAATCGTTATTCCGAGCCGCGTCGAAGCGGTCGATAAAGCCGTCGTCGAGGCGACGGAGTTCGCCACGGCTGCGGGTTTCGGCGACGAAGCCCTTTTTGCCATCGATATGGCTGTGCGCGAAGCGGTCATCAACGCCGTCAAACACGGCAATCAATTGGATGAAACCAAGCCGGTGGAAATTTCGTTCAGCAATCTGGACAAAGGTTTTGAAGTGATAATCAGGGATTACGGCGAGGGCTTCGACATTAACGAAATTCCCGACCCGACCGACCCGGAAAACCTTCTGAAAGCTAATGGACGCGGGATTTTGTTTATGCGAAACTTTATGGAAGAGGTCGCGTGGTTTCAACATCCGCAGGGCGGTACGGTGGTGAAAATGTGCAAACTGCGGGAAAAGTGAAAAAGTGAAAAAGTGAAAAAGTGAAAAAGCAGGTTGAATATTAACGGACGAAACTTTTTCTATTAACGCGCGAAACTTTTTCACCTTTTCACTTTTCCACTTTTTCACTTTCTAAGTTTTGTGTTTTGACGATTTCAGAATAAAATCTGCAATCAAATTAAAATTTATAACGAGGAGATAAAAATGGCTGAACTTAATATTTCTGAACGTCAGGCGGGCGACGTGACGATTCTTGACTTGAACGGCAAAGTAACCATCGGCGAAGGCAGCGTGGCGCTGCGCACGACGATTCGCCGGCTGCTGGGCGAAGGCAAAAAGAAAATTCTTTTAAACCTGGGCAGCGTCGGCTACATCGATTCGAGCGGCATCGGCGAGCTGGTTTCGAGCTTTACCGCCGTCAACAAAGAAGACGGCAGCCTGAAGCTTTTGAATCTGACGCAAAAAATTCAGGACCTTCTGGCGATTACCAAGCTTTTGACCGTTTTCGATGTGTTTGAAAACGAAGGCGAAGCGCTGAGCAGTTTTTAAAGGCGCGCTTTTAACCGCAGACGGAAATTTCCAAGTCCTCAGTATTTACGAGGGCTTGGACTTTTCTTTTTCTAAAATAAGGCATCTAAAAATTTCCGCGCGGCATCTTTAATCAAAGCAAAGGCACAAATCAAATAGAGAAATTTCCAGTTGATTCCCCCTTGATTCTTTGCTTGTTTTGTGTCCTTTGCTTTCCCGAAATTTTCCAAAAAGCACAATGAGAAAAGTTTTATTTTTGGCTTTTACAGCAATTTTTATCCAGGGCGTTTTCGCGCAGCAACCGAAGCCGACGCCGGCTTCGCAGCCCTCGCCCGTTTCCGCGCAGCGAACGGCGCAGCAACAGCCGCCGCAGCAGGCATTTGATTTGACCCAATACGGTGTGAAAATCGAGCCTGACCGCCGCCTTATCGTCGTCCTCGCGTCGCTCGAAGCTGCCGGTCTGGACACGCCTTTAAGCGAAAGAGGCGAGGAATTTCGCAAACAATTGCGCGCGGATTTCGGCTCGCTCAACCCGGATTTGCAGCAAAAATTAAAAGTTTTTCTCGACCAGTATATAAGGCGTTTTTCCGAAAGATACAAACAGAATCTGACGGGCGAAACGGAAAGAAAAGATTTCACCGAGT
>DATHBC010000653.1:0-3730 GCA_035296345.1 Pyrinomonadaceae bacterium
CAAACGTTCGGCGACGGGAAATTTTCCGGCGCGGGCGGAGTCGATATAAGGCGGCAGAGAATGCATCGGGTAGAAAACGGGTCTGGTTTCGATTCCCCGGCGGCTTAACATTTCCATCACCTCGTCGCGCTCCGCCCAAACGTCCGGTTCGAGCACGACATTAAACATCCAGTAAACGTGACGCGCCCACGATTGCTCGTTCTGCCACGTCAGACCGTCAATATCCCGCAATTTATTTCGATACGCGGCGGCGATTTGCTTGCGCGCTGCGAGCTGCTCGTCTATTTTCTCGAGCTGGGCGAGACCGATGGCGGCGGGCAGATTCATCATCCGGTAGTTATAGCCGACGATTGGAAACCAGTAACGCCGCTGCGGGTCCATTCCCTGACCGCGCAGCAGCCGCGCCTTTTCCGCCAGCGCGTCATCGTCGGTGACGACCATTCCGCCCTCGCCGGTAGTGATGATTTTATTGGCGTAGAAACTGAAAGCGGCGGCGTCTCCGATTGAGCCGATTGTTTGTCCTTTGTAGGTCGCGCCGTGAGCTTCCGCCGCGTCTTCCAGCAAAAAAAGGTTGCGGCGGCGCGCGATTTCCTTTAATTCGTCCAGCATTGCCGGGTGTCCGTAGAGATGGACGGCGATGATGCCTTTCGTGCGCGGCGTAATTTCGGCTTCGACGCGCGACGGGTCTAAATTCCACGTCCCCGGCTCGGAATCGACGAAAACCGGAGTCGCGCCGCAGTAAGTCACGGCGTTGGCGGTGGCGACAAACGTCAGCGTCGGAACGATAACTTCATCGCCCGCCGCGACGCCGAGCGCGACCAGCGCCAGATGCAGCGCGACCGTCCCGTTGCAGCAGGCGACAGCGTGGCGGACGCCGCAGAATTCGGCAAATCGAGCCTCGAATAATTCTATGTATCTGCCCGCCGACGAAATCCACCCGGATTCCATACAGTCATTGACATACTCCTTTTCATTGCCGATTAAAGAAGGAGCGGCGACGGGAATTTTATACGGCATTTTGACAATTAATTTTGACGGTCGAGATTTGTTTCAACATTTCAACTTCGGATTTTAGAGTAACTTATTATTCAGCCCGACGCCATTTTAAACGAAAGAGCGCAGGCTTAATCGAAATCGAAACCGAGTTCGCCGTTGTCGTCGGCGGCGCGTTTGAAATCTATCCAATCAGACTGCCCGCAAATCCTTTTTCGTAAACAATCCACAGCCCGAAGGCGATGCTGAACAAACCCGCCAGGCATCTTAACCAGACGTTGGCGCGATTAAAATGCAGCGCGGTGAGCTGAAGCGGCAGGCTGACGAGAAAGCTCATTAACATCATCCCGGCAATCGAGCCGACGCCGAAGATGACGATATAAAGCAAGCCTACCGGGCGCGACTCGATAGTCGGCAGCACCAGCAGCATTAGACCCGCGCTGCCCGCCAGACCGTGCACCAATCCGATAACCAGAGGGCGCGGACCGAGAGAAAGCCCGTGATGCGCGTGCGGCTCGTCCGCGTCTCTATGCTCGTCGTGCAGGTGCGGATGCGCGTGGACGCGCCCGCCGTGCTCGTGCGTGTGCAGGTGAAGCGTCCCGCCGCGCAGTATTTTCTGCATCACGTTCAATCCCAGAAAAATGAGCATTCCGCCGACGAATAATTCCAGGATGCTCTCGGTTCGCTCGCTGATGCGAAAATCGAGCACTAAGACGAAAACGCCGACGACCAGCAAGGAAATCGTGTGACCCAAGCCCCAGACGCCGCCGACCAGCGCGGAGCTTAAAAGGCTTTTTCTTTCCGTGACGATGGTCGAAACCGCCGCCAGATGGTCGGCTTCGACCGCGTGTTTCAGTCCGAGAAGAAACCCGAAAAATAAAATTGTGATAGTCGAGGTCGTCATTATTTCTCCCTTCGTCCGGTTAATTAAATGAGTTATAGCAAATTACCGCCCCGACGCAGGCGATGACCATCGCGCTGAAAACCGGCAGAGCTTTGACAATCGGATTGCTTCCGAGCGAAGGACGGTCAAGCAGTTTTCCGAGATAAAGAAAAGCCAAGCCGACGCACATCAAAGTCGCCGCCAGACCGAAACTAAAAGCCAGAGTCAGCAGAAGCCCGTAGCCGACGCGGTTCAGATTAATTGCCGCCAGCATCAAAACCAGCGCGGACGGGCAAGGCAGCAGTCCGCCCGAAATGCCGAGCGCGAGCAGGCTGCGCCACGTCACCGCTTCCGGCGGCAGATGCGAATGCGTATTTCCGTCGTGCGTGTGCGTGAAAGCGTCGTGATGGTCGTGATGATGATGACCGTCGCGGCTGTGTTCGTGACCGTGTTCGTGAGCGTCGCCGTGTTCGTGGTGATGATGATGATTTGTTTTATAACCGAGCGCGGAAACGAGTCTTTCCTTGAAAAGCGTCAAGCCGATAAACAGAACCAGCAAACCCGAAACGAAGCTTAAGAAGGGCATAATCCGCTCCGGCAGTATAAATTGCGTCGCAAACAGCGTGATGAGTCCGAGCGCGAAAACGCCGAGCGTGTGCGTCACGGTGACGGTCAAACCCAAAAAGGCGGCGTGTTTGACCGTTCCTTTCGAGCCGACCAGATACGCGCCGACCACGGTTTTTCCGTGCCCGGGCGACATCGCGTGCATCGCGCCCAGACCGAAGGCTAAAGCCAAGCCGAACAAAACGATGGCGGGCGTGATTTCGCGCACGGAAATCAACTCGGCGAGACTGTCTTTCCGGACGGGCGCGCTCGCGCTTCCGTTGCGATTTTGCAGCGTCGCCGCTTCGGCGGGAACCGTTGAACCGGCGGTGAAAGAAAGCTCCGCCGCTCTTTCCGTTAAAGGCGCGCTCAGCATATCGTCCGGGTAAGCTTTCAATTCGTCGGTCAGCGCGCTGCCGAACGCGCTGCTGTCGAAAACATTTATTCCGGCGGCGCGATTAATCACGATTTCATTCCACCCGAGACGTTCCCTGTAATTGGCGTTTTCAAATCGCAGGCGACGAATCGACTCCGCCGCGCCCGCGTCAAATTCCGCGACGAAATCCCACTCGACTCTCAGCGTCGGCAGATTTCCCGCGCCCGGCGGCAGCGAGATGTTTTTCGCCGCAGTTTGAATTTGTAAGGGTTGGTCGTCAATAAAAAGTTTCAGATTGGCGGCGTATTCGGGAGTGAGTTTTTCAAGATATGCGTCGAGTTCTGCGGCGGAAAGCTGTTTGTTCCGGTCAGTGTCGATTTGCTGCGATTCCTGAAACGCGGCGATTTCCGCCATGTCCAGAACGCAGCGCAGATGAATCTGATTTTTTTCAATCTCGATTCGCGAATAATTGCTGACGGTAAAGTTTCCGAGCGGATGCGCGTTTAAAGCAGCGGCAAAGGCGAACAAAGAAAGCAGAATCAGGGTTATTTTTTTTAACATATTGGAATTGCGCGACGACATAAAAAATTTATTTACCGGAAAGTCCGGGCATCAAACGGGCGAGACAGATGCATCAGGGTTTCGGCAGCGGGCTGATGTGATGCGACGCCGCCTGCCATCTTTTGCCGCGTTTGACCCAAACATCGGTCACGATAAAATCGCCGTCGGCGGGCGCGCCGGCAACCGTTGCCTGTCGTTTGTAATTAAACGTCACGATTGCCGTCGAAGGATAAACGCGCACCGTAGTTTTTTCCAGATTGTAGGATTTCAGCTCCAGATTCCTGAGCGCCCATTCGATGTAGCGGGTCTTGACC
>DATHBC010000654.1:0-2050 GCA_035296345.1 Pyrinomonadaceae bacterium
ATACTCGGCGTCCTGCTCTGCATCATCGCCGCCGTCGGGGTTTTCTTCAATCAATTTCTGGTTTTGCGAATGCGAGACCGCGTTCACCACACGCCGAAACCGTCGGAAGCGGTCGTAGCTGCCGAAGATAATTCGCCCGGAGAAAATTCAACCGAAGAAAATTCAACCGGAGAAAATTCAACCGAAGAAAATGTTTAGAAAATAAAAAAGGCTTTCAAATTGAAAGCCTTTTTTATATATGAATCGGGATGGCGAGATTCGAACTCACGACCTTTCGCACCCCAAGCGAACGCGCTACCAGGCTGCGCTACATCCCGTCGGGCGAACTATTAGAGTAAAAATCTTGCCGTGATTTGTCAAACTCAGTATTTTCTTAGATGGAAATTTTCGTCCGCCGTCTGGCTGACTTTGAGCATTTCGCGCAGTTCGAGCAGCTGCGAGGCAAGCGATTTCAGGGCTTCGCGACGCTCGGAATTCAGTGCCACGGGCTCTTCTTTAACAGGCGCTGAAAAATTCGTCTCAGCGGCGGCAACAGCGGATTCTTCAAATTCCACTTCATCATCAAACGGCTCGTCTTCAAAGTCTTCTTCGGCGGCGGCGGGCGGCGTCTGGACGGGTTGAATATAATTTTCGCGCGGCTCGCTGGGATGAACGATTTTCAGACGGCTGGCTTCGCGCAGCTCGCTTTGCAGTTTCTTTTTCGCTCCGGCGATGGTGAAAAGCTCGTCGTAAAGAAGCTCTTTGATGCGCAGCGCGATTTCGACGTCGCGGCGACGATAAGTCCTTTGCCCGGAGCGGTTTTTTTGCGGAGAAAGCATCGGAAACTCCGTCTCCCAGTAACGCAGAACGTGCGCCTGAACGCCGACTAAATCGCAGACTTCGCCGATTTTAAAGAAAATTTTTTCCGGTATCACGGTCGCTGGATAACCCATAAGTGCCTCGCAGATGGAAATTTCCGTCGATGCAATTCTAATCCGAATTGCAAACGCTAGTCAATACAATTATTTAGCTTTGAGCATTTCGCGTTTAGCTTTAAGATGGATTTCGAGACATGAAAAGCGAATTTGATTTCATCGAAAAAATTCGCCGCCGCGCGAAAGCGAAATCAGTCCGAACCGGCATCGGCGACGACTGTGCGGTGATTCCGAAGGACGCGAAAACCGATTTGGTGATGACGGCTGATTTACTGGTCGAAGACGTCGATTTCCGGTTCTCGTGGACGACGCCGGAATTTATCGGGCACAAAGCGCTTGCGGTTTCGTTATCGGACGCGGCTGCGATGGGCGCAAAGCCTGTCTGGGCGATGCTCTCGATTGGTGTTCCGGAAAAAATATGGAAAACAAATTTCGTCGATGAATTTTACCGGGGATGGTTTCGTCTGGCGAAAAAATTCGGCGTCGAGCTTATCGGCGGCGACGTTTCCCGCACACCGGATAAAATCGTGATTGATTCGATTGCGGCAGGCGAAGTTAAAAAAAATAAAGCCGTTTTGCGGTCGGGCGCGAAAGCCGGCGATTTGATTTTCGTGACCGGAAGCTTGGGCGGCGCGGCGGCTGGCTTAAAGCTTTTGGAAGCCGGCGACGGATTTGAGAAAAGCTCGGAGACTTTTCGACGAAAACTTGTTTCGCGGCAGTTAAAGCCGAATCCGCAGGTGGAAATCGGGCGCATTTTGGGCGAGAGAAATCTGGCGACGGCGATGATTGATTTGAGCGACGGACTTTCTACGGATTTGGCGCATCTGTGTCGAGCGAGCAAAATCGGCGCGGAGATTTTCGCCGAAAAAATTCCGGTCGATAAAAATTTGCAGAAATTTTTAACGCGGAAGCGGGCAGAGACAAAGCCGCAAAATAAAAAAACCCTGATTTCGGAAGAATTGAATTTCGCTTTAAACGGCGGCGAAGATTTTGAGCTGCTTTTTACCGTGAATCCGAAAAAAAAATTTCAATTGGAAAAAGCACTGCAAAATTTCAATTTCAGCCTTATCGGAAAGGCGACTGTAAATGCGGAAATCATTGAGCTTATTTCGGACAATAAAGCCGAAATTTTGCAG
>DATHBC010000655.1:0-1800 GCA_035296345.1 Pyrinomonadaceae bacterium
GAATGCTGCGGCTTGCTGCTCGGAAATTTTGCGGAAGACAAAAAAACGGTCACTGAAGTTTTCCCGATTGAAAACGCGCGCGAAGCCGAGGCGCGACACAACCGGAGCCTGATAACGCCGCGGGATTTGCTGCGCGGCGAACGCTGCGCGCGCGAGAAAAAGCTCGACGTCGTCGGCAATTATCATTCGCATCCCGACCATCCGGCGCGCCCGTCGCAGTTTGATTTAGACCACGCGCTGCCGGTCTGGTCATACGTTATCGTTTCGGTCGAAAAGGGAAAAGCGTCTGATTCGCGCTCGTGGGAGATGCGGGCAGACCGCTCGAAATTTATCGAGGAAGAAGTATTTATCAAGGAGTAATAATTTATGTCAATAGCGATTGTAATTCCGACGCCTTTGCGTCAATTTGCCGGAGGAAATTCGGAAGTCGAAGTGACGGAAGCCGCGACGGTCGGCGAGGCTTTAGAGAAATTGACGAGCGAGCACGACGGTTTGCGCAAGCATCTTTACAACGACGAGAACGCCCTGCGCAGCTTCATCAATGTTTACGTCGGCGAAGAAGATATTCGCTATCTCGACGGCGCGGCGACGCCGGTAAAGGACGGCGATACGATTATGATTGTGCCTTCGATTGCGGGCGGCAGCGGCGGCGGCGCGCCCGCAGCGAAAGCGAAAGCGGAAAGCGATTTGCCGAATCTGAGCCGCGAGGAATACGCCAGATATTCGCGTCACCTGATTTTGCCGGAAGTCGGTCTGGAAGGACAGCGAAAATTAAAAGCGGCGCGTGTTCTAATGATTGGCACGGGCGGTTTAGGCTCGCCGCTCGGCTTGTATCTCGCGGCGGCGGGCGTCGGCACGCTCGGCATCGTCGATTTCGACGTCGTGGACGCATCGAATCTTCAGCGCCAGATTATTCACGGCACAAAAGACATCGGGCGCGCGAAAATCGCTTCGGCGAAGGACAGACTTCAGGACATCAATCCGAATACGAAAATCGAAGCGTTTGAAACGCGCCTGACCAGCGAAAACGCGCTCGAACTTTTTAAAAATTTCGACGTCGTCGTTGACGGGACGGACAATTTCCCGACGCGCTATCTGGTCAACGACGCTGCGGTCTTGACCGGAAAGCCGAACGTTTACGGTTCGATTTTTCGCTTTGAAGGACAGGCGAGCGTTTTCTGGGCGGAAAAGGGCGCGTGTTATCGCTGCCTGTATCCCGAACCGCCGCCGCCCGGGCTCGTTCCGTCGTGCGCCGAAGGCGGAGTTTTAGGCGTTCTGCCCGGCATCGTCGGCACGATTCAGGCAAATGAAGTTATCAAGACGATTCTCGGCGCGGAAGGAATTCTGCTGAATCGCCTGCTGCTTTTCGACGCCTGGAAAATGCGTTTTCGCGAGCTGAAGCTGCGCAAAAATCCGGCTTGCCCGCTTTGCGGCGATAACCCGACGATTAGGGAATTAATTGATTACGAGGAATTCTGCGGCTTGAATCTGCCGGCGGAAGAAGCGTCGGCTGTGGAAGAAATCGCGGCGACGGAATTGAGCGAGTTAATCAAAAATAATCCCGAAGTCCAGATTATCGACGTGCGCGAGCCGCACGAATTTGAAATCGCGCGGATTCCGAAAACGAAGCTGATTCCGCTCGGTGAAATCACGAATCGCGCCGCCGAAATTGATTCGTCGCGCGCGGCGATTCTGCACTGTAAAGGCGGAGCGCGCAGCGCGAAAGCCATCGAAAATCTGAAAAACGCGGGCTTTACCGGACGCTTGATTAATCTGAAAGGCGGCATAGCGGCGTGGTCT
>DATHBC010000656.1:0-3902 GCA_035296345.1 Pyrinomonadaceae bacterium
AAATGCTCAAAACGAAGAATCCGGCGATGAGCAGCCGGCGGCGATAACTCCGAGCAGAAATGAGGACGACGAAGACATTCCGCCGCCGCCGCCACTGCGCCGCGAGCGCGGAACCGATAAAAAACAGGATAAAACCAAACAGAAAAACAATAATTCGCAGCAGCCGGAAAACCGCGAAAGCGAGCAGCCCGCGGCGGACAGCGGCGTCGAGAACGAGAATTAAAAATAAAATCGTTTTTACCGTCTCGCGAATATCGAAATAAAACACGGAATATCGAAAAAGCCTTGACTGAAGAATCAGTCAAGGCTTTTTCCGACCTGTTTCCGTTTAAGTTATTCTTCGTCGCGACCGTGCGCCTGCGCGGGCGGCGATGTGGCTTCGACAGCCGTAAAGGTTTCCAGAATTTTATAGACGTGCCGCGCGCCTTTCGGCACGACCCACGAATCGCCTTTTTCCAGCAGCAGCGTCTGCCCTTCCAATTGCAGCTCGGCTTTTCCCGAAATCACGTAGCCGACCGTTTCATATTCGCGCGCGCTCCTCTTTATCGTCGTTCGGCTCCTGATTTTCCCAGAGCCGCATCGCTACGGACACGCCCGAAGCCAGATATTTCTGTCCCATCTCGCCGTGCGGCGAATGTTTCGACATTACTTTCTGCACAGATGTATCGCCCATTGCTAAAATTTCCTCCTTGCTTGTTTTTCGGATAATGCGAGCAATAGACGTGCCAATGCCTTTCGGGCGAATTATGATTTTTCGCGATACAGATTCGCCGGTTCGGCTCGCCGCCGGCGTTTGATTATCGTGCAGAAAGAAAAAAGTTTTGAGTTTCGCGCGGCTCGTTTTGACGAGCCCGCAACTCAAAACTTTTAATTCCGCGTAAATATATTTACGAAGTTATTTGAAAACTATGCCGAACGAAAAACGCACGTTATCGGCGCGCGAGCCGAATCCGAGCTCATTATCGTCGCCGAGGAAAATAGGATTGTAATCAGCCTGAAAAACGCGCAAATCAATTCGTCTGTTCACTCTCACGTCAACGCCGCCGCCCAGAGCCAGCGCAAAATCCGTGGAGCTGAAAGCGTCTTCGGCGCTCAGGCTGGCGACTCTTATCCTGTAGCGAGTGACGGCGACGCCCGCTAAACCGCGCGCGAACGGCGTGACGCGGCTGCGGTTGCGAAATTTATATTGCGGTCCGCCCAGAACGTTGTAAACGCGCAGCCTTTCTTCGATAACGCCGCCGGTCGCCAGCGGCGTTTCATACGATTTAAAATGCGCGGAGAAATCAGCCGTTAAGGCGAAACGCCTGGTCAGATAGCCCGTCGCCGAGACGTTAACGCCTTTTTTCAGAGTTTGCTTCGGCTCAAAGAGAATAACGGTCGGTATCGGCGGATTCGAAGGCTCCGGTTCTTCATAGTTGACGCCGAGCGCCGAATAACCGGCAAAAATTTCGGCGCGCGGACTGTCGTCCGTCGTTTGCTGCGCGTTAGTGAAAGCGGCGCAGCAGAAAAGAAAAAACAGCGGCAGTAAACCGGCGCGAGCTTTTACTGCGCTGCGGCACAGTTCCGGTAAAGAATAAAAGCCGCCCGATGCCTTCCGTAAAACGTTAAGCTTTTCTTTCCGAACCATAAATTTCAACTCCTGATTTTTAAAATATATGATGCCTTAATTTTTTCGCGCGCGCTTTCCGCCGGTTTTAGGTTTGGCGGCAGGTTTCGGCTGAAACGATTTCACCGCCGGAGTAGCGGTCGCGTCTTTCCGGATTTCCAATTCGCGGCTGCCTGCCAGCTTGCCGTCGATGAAAATATCCACGCGGTAAGTGCCCGCCGTCCAATTGCCTTCGGGCTTGCCGTTGAAATTGACGCGGTTCTGTTTGCCGTTGGTCTTAAAACTGACGCTGACGACTTTGGTTTCGGCTTTGACGCCCGGCACTTTCGCGGCGATAAAATTCATTTTGACGAGCGTCGGCTTCATCGAGCTGAGCTGCACGACGCAGAAAATCGGAATGTCGGTCGTCAGGAAACTCGTCGCGGCTTCGCCGGCTTTGCCCTCGCCGTTGTCTTTCGCCAGATAAATCTCCTCGACCTCGACGGTTTCGTTATCTGCTTGCTGCGGTTGGAGTTGCGGCTGTTCGGGCGTTTGCCCGAAGGCGGCGAGACTGAAAAAGAGACAAAGAAATATTATCGAAACGAGCTTCACTATCGTTCCTCCGATGATTCGAGAATTGTTTGATACGTGCCGTCTTAATTGGTGCGGCAACTGGCGGTTTAGTTGCTTCCGGCGAGGAAAAAATTATTTGGATTTCGCTCCGGCGACCGTTTCTTTCACGGTCTCGCGAAATTTTTGCGCCGCCGGTTCCGCGCCCAATCCGATAAACGCCTGCACGCGCTCGGGCGATTGATTGATGAAACCGAAAACGTCCAAGCCGCTGTCTTCGACCAGGTTCGACTCGAAATCGCTGATTTCCACCTCGGACAAGCGCGCCGACAGGACAACAGCGTTGTTTCCCGTGTCCAGCGCGCACCACAAAAGGCGTTCGGGCGTAACCAGCATCGAGATTTTCTGCGCGTAATTTGCGCCGCCGAAAATTTTGCTGAAAAAGCCGCGCTTGATTTTTTCCGAAACGGTTTCGGCGCACATCAGGGCTTCCGCCCGGACGTTTCCGAGGTCGTGTTTTTCGGCGTATTTCTCGATTGCGCTCCGGATTTCCGGCTGGAAATCATCAAACGAACATTCGCGCGTCGTTCTTTGATACTCTCTCATTCGTTTGCAAAATTTTCTCGATTTCTTCGCGCAGGATTTCAGCGTCGCCGTTTTCGACGCTCTTGATTCCCTGAACATTTTCCACGCCGCAGGCGCGCGAGGCGATGACCGGAATTTCGTGCGCGGCGGCGGCGAGAAGCCTGAGCGGTTTGTGCTCGACAAACGCCGGCAAAACGACCAAATCGGCGCGCTCAATCCAGTCCGCCGCGCCGCCTTTTTCCCAGTCGAAACCGCGCCAGAAATCGGCGTCTTCGATAATCGCGCCGAGCGTTAAAAGTTTGACGTCCAAATCGCGCAAGGCGTCGCGCAGCTCGTAACAGCCTTTTCTGCCGACGGTCGAAGCGGGAAAAACGACAGTGAATTTTTCGTTCGGTTTTCTTTCGAGTTTCTTCGCTTTCGGCAGTTGCCAATCGAGCAACTCGGCTTTTTCCGCGAAAAGCGAAGCTATTCCGGCGTGCGGCGTGACGATTTTTCGCGCGTGCCGCAAAGCTCTGGTTTCGGCTTCGACGAGCCAATTTTCGGCGCGAAAATCACCGAGCGTTTTGCTTTCGGCGTGCAGCGAGGCGGCAAAATCAAGGCGTTTTTGCAGCTCGCTCATCGGCAGAGCCGTCATCAAAACATCGAAAGTGCGCCCGCCGAGCGCGCCGTTTTTCCAGAGAAACGGCAGCAGATTTTGCGAAACGACGACGTGCGTCGCGTCGAAAGTCAGATGTTTCGCGTAGCTTTCCGCCAGCTTTTCCGCCATCGCCAGCAGGGATTTTTGCCGCGCCGCGCCCTGCGCCGCCAGCTTGCGCGATTGATACGAGCGCAGAAAAGTGACGAAAAGGCTCTGCCGCGTTTTCGCGAAACCTTTCGTTTCCCAGGCATAATTCGCTTTTTTAAACCTTTTCCCGTCGAGCGGGACGAACAGAAAATCCTTCTTTTCGCGCGTGTGCCGGATGTACCGGTCAAATTCCGCGGAAAACTCGTCGAGCAGAAACGCCGTGCAGCCGAAATCGATGGAATCCGTCGCCGGCGGCTTCTCGCTGCGAAAACATTCGCCGACGCCGCAGGTCATGCAGCTGTTCGGCTGGTTAAGAGTCGGGAGCCGGGAATCGAGCGGATTTTTTTCGCGTTTAAGCTGAATCAATTTGTCGTTTTT
>DATHBC010000657.1:0-3999 GCA_035296345.1 Pyrinomonadaceae bacterium
ATTACTGATTTGCGAATTCACGACTTGCGCCATTTCGCCACGACGATGCTGTTTATGGAAGGCGTGGCTGATGCAATTATCCGCAAGATGACCGGGCATCGCTCGGATGAACTGGAAAGGTATAAACATTTCTCGCCGGAGTTCAAGCAGCAGACGACGGAACTTATTGCAGGAAAGCTACTTGAGCAGCTTGAAGGCACAAATTGGGGTACAGGGGCTGAAATTGAAGAAAGCCGTCAAGATGACGGCTTAGAAACTACTGATAATAAAGATGTTAATGGCGGAGCCGACGGGACTCGAACCCGCGACCTCCAACGTGACAGGCTGGCGTTCTAACCAACTGAACTACGACTCCGCAAAATCAATTAAGAGCTAAGAATTAAGAACTGAAACAAAAGATTCTTAATTCTTAATTCTAAATTTTCAAATCTGGTGGGCACGAAGGGACTCGAACCCCTAACTTCCTCCTTGTAAGGGAGGCTGTCTACCAATTGACGTACATGCCCTTGTAAAATTTTTCAAACGAATTCTTTTTTGACGGCAGACGTCTCGATGATGCCCGATTTTTGTCAAAAAAACATCGCTGTCTTTTACTGAACAGCGAATTGTTATGCTACGAAAATTTTGCACGGGCTGTCAAGTCAGCCGCCAATCAAAGCCTTTATCAATTTCTTTTCAGCATCTGCGGCTTTGTTTTTATCGCGCTCGGCGTGTTGCCGGTGCGGCTCGAATCGTAAAGCAGAATCGTTCCGCCGAAGCCGACGGCGAAACCGCGCCGTCCGGCGAAGACGACTTTTTCGAGCTTGTGGCGGGCGTTTGATTCGACGGGCAGCCAGGTGCTGCCAGCCGTCGTCGTGTGCAGTATCGCGCCCCGGTCGCCGACCGCCCAGCCTTCCGTCGGGCTGGTGAAATAAACGTCCAGCAAATCTTTATCGACATTTGAGACCTGCTCGCGCCAGATTTTTCCGGCGTTCGTGGTCGCGTAAATTTTCCCGTTTGAGCCGACCGTCCAGCCGTAGCGCGTGTTGATGAAGAAAATCGAGTTCAGCTTCGTTTCCGATTTTCCCAGAACGGTCGCCTTGTTCCATGTCAGACCGGCGTCTTCGGTGAAAAGAATCGTGCGCCCGCCGCCGACGATTGCGCCGTGCAAATCGTCCGGGAAATCGCCGTCGAGCAGCAGATAACGACTCGGAACCGGCGTTTTTTTCCATGTTTTCTTATCGTCCTGCATCACGAAAAACACGCCCGATTCGCCGACGGCGTAACCGTAGCCGCTTTTGGTGAAAAACATCTGCGCGATGCGGTCGCGACCCGCGCCGAATTCGATTTTTTCCCAGCTCGCGCCGCCGTCCGTCGTTTTCATCAGATACGACGGCGCAGCCTCGCCGAGATTGTAAATATCTCTCTCGCACAGAATCCAGCCCGTTTCCTCGTCGGCGAAATAAACGTCGCGGATGCGGTCTTCGGTAAAGCGGCGCGGCGGCTGTTTCCAGGTGTTTCCGCTGTCCCCGGTGGAGAGAAAAGTTCCCTGGCTGCCGACAATCCAGCCTTTGTTTTCGTTCAGAAAATAAACCGAGTGCAGCCACGCAAACGTGCCCGAATTCTGCTTTGTCCAGCCGGCTTCGGCGGTCTGGAAACATAGCAGAAACAGGAATAGAACTAAAATTTTCTTTATCGAGTCCATTTTTCTAAACATGAAATTTAACGGGATGGGCAGGATTTACAGGATAAAAAGAAACTTTTAACGTTATCAGTTTTAAATTATCCTGTTCATCCTGTATATCAAGCCGCTATATCAAGCCGCGAAGCCTGCTTTGAATCTTCTCTAATTAAAACGGGCTGCCGAATAAAATTCTGACGAGGCTGGCTTTTTCCAGAACCTTGAAAACGTTGCTGACGCTCAGTTTGAATCCGGCGTCGGGAATAAAAACCTGGTCGCCGGGAACGAGATAAATCATCTCGGCTTTGCCGCGCTCGATCGACTGCAAATCGACGGGAATCTGCGTTAAGCCTTTTTCCGACTGGCGATAAATCATCACGCGCTTGCGGTCGCCGTTTTTCAGCACGCCGCCGGATTCGACAATCGCTTCGTAGACGCTGACGCGCCGCGTCATCAGGCGGACGCCCGGCGTCGCGACTTTACCGAGCACGCTGTAGCGCGCCGAGCCGACCCGTTCGAGCGTCACCGTCACTTTCGGGTCGATGATGTATTCGTCGAGTTTTTTCGTAATTTCTTCGGCGACTTCCTCGACCGTTTTGCCGCCGACGAAGACGCCTTCGCGAATCAGCGGATACGAGATTTTCGCCGTCGGCGGAATCGAAATTCCGGTTTTACAGTAATTCGGGCATTGCGCGAAAACCTCTACGGAAATGATGTCTTCGGGTCCGAGCCGGTAATTTTTCAGATAGTTGTTGTAATACGGCAGAATCGAGGCTTCTTCCTCCGAGGGCGATTCCTGCCGCTTGTCGTCCTGCTGCGGCGCGGTTTGCGCTGCGCCGCCGGTCGTTTCCGTTTTCGTTTCGGGAGAAACCTGATTATTGTTCTCGGTTTTGGCGTCGTCGGTTTTCGCTACACGCTCGCGCTTTTGCGGCGTCGGCGAAACCTCCGCCGACGGATTCTGCACCGCT
Organism: Pyrinomonadaceae bacterium; assembly: GCA_035296345.1. GTDB lineage: Bacteria > Acidobacteriota > Blastocatellia > Pyrinomonadales > Pyrinomonadaceae > JALZHR01. The sequence continues at coordinate 2,629 of DATHBC010000657.1, forward strand.
TCCTGCGCGAAAACGCCGAGCGCGAAAACCAGACCGCTGATGAGAACTAAACCGCTGCTGCGAATAAACTTAACTAACTTCATCTTTCTTTCTCCGTCAAAAGTAAAAACGTTTATCTGATTCGGGATTCCAGATTTTGGAGTTTTTTCCGCTTGTTGCAGCGCAGCCAAAGAATCAGGGCTGAAAACAGAGCTGCAACAGCCCCTAAGAAGATTAATAAACCTCGTCCAATCCACTCAACGCCAATCCAATCAGTATCAGACATATTCGTTCTGATTTCGGGCGGAATTTGGCTTATCGCATATTGAACGCCAAAGTGACAAGTCGCGAAAGAAGCGATTAATAATAACACACCGGCAATTAACAGTATTTTAATTGTTTTCATTAATCGAAAATAAATCTATCGCCCGCCGCGACCGAACAAAACCGTTTTCACCGTTTCAAAAACAATCACCAAATCCAGCGCGAGGCTTTGATTTTTGATGTAGTACAAATCGAATTGCAGCTTTTGCCGCGCGTCGTCGACCGACGCGCCGTACGGGTATTTAATTTGCGCCCAGCCGGTCAAGCCGGGCGCGACCAGATGGCGATGCTCGTAAAACGGCACTTCGTCCGCCAGCTGCGCGACGAAATGCGGGCGTTCCGGGCGCGGTCCGACAAAGCTCATTTCACCTTTGATGATGTTCCAGAACTGCGGAATTTCGTCGACGCGAATGACGCGGATTATTTTTCCGATGCGCGTCGCCCGGTTGTCCTGCGCGGTCGCCCAGACGGGCTTGCCGTTCGCTTCGGCGTCGGTGCGCATCGAGCGAAACTTGATGACCTGAAACGTCTTGCCGTTTTTTCCGAGCCGTTCCTGTCGATAAAAAATCGGACCTTTCGAATCGAGCTTGATGAGAATCGCCGTGACGACGGCAATCGGCAGCGACAAAACCAAGCCTATCAATGCCAGCGCGCGATGCACCGCCTCGCGAAAAACCGTCTTCAGCCGCGTATCGCGCCCGCGCCCGGCGAAAATCAGCCACGAGGGGCGCAGCATATCCAGATGAACCTGCCCGGTGATTCGCTCGTAAAACGAAGTGCATTCTTCGATAGAGACGTCGCCCGCCAGGCTCATCCGCAAAAGCATCTCGGTCGGAAACGAGCCGCGCCGCTCGCGCACGGCAATCACGATGCGGTCGATATTTTCCTTATGCACGATTTCTTCGAGATTCCCGGTCGTTCCCAGAACGCGCGCATCGGGCAATTTCATTTTCACCGATTCGTAATCTTCGGTGACGAACCCGACGATGCGGTAGCCGGCGTCGCGGCGTTTTAAAACAGCTTCGGCGGTGTCGATGGCGGCTTGTCCCGCGCCGACAATCAGAATCT
>DATHBC010000658.1:0-2736 GCA_035296345.1 Pyrinomonadaceae bacterium
GCGCGACGACCGGAATCGAGATGAAAACGCCGGGAATGCCGGCGACCTGCTCGCCCGCCAGAACCGACAGGATAATCGCCAGCGGGTGCAGGTGAATGCCGCCGCGCACGATTCGCGGATAGGTGAAATAATCGTGGATAATGCGCAGAGCGCCCAGAAATATCGCCGTATAAAGCGCCTGCCAGGGCGATTGCAGCCCGGCGGCGGTCGTGGCGACGATGAAAACCGTTAAAGGTCCGAGCAGCGGAATAAATTCCAGAACTCCGGCGACGATGCCGAGCAATAAAGCGTAATTGATGCCGATAAGATAAAAACCGGTGGTGCAGATAGCGCCGATGAGAACGCACGAGATAAGCTGCGCGCGCGTGTATGCCGCCAGCGTCTGATTGACGTCGTAGATGACCGATTCGATTCGCGCCCGCCAGCGCCCGCTCGGGAAAAGCCGCAGAAATGAGATGCGGAAAAAATTTGCGTCCTTCAGAAAAAAGAAACCGAGCACCGGAACGAGAATGAGCCACGGCAGATATGTAGCCAGAGCTATCAAAAAATTAGTCACCTGCGTTCCTATATCAGCCGCCAAGCCGCTCGCCTTTTCGTTAATCTGAACCTGAACCGCTTCGGGAATACTATAACGCTTGAAACGAGTGCTGATGTCTCCGAACCACGCTCGAATCGAGTTCGTATAGGTCGGCAGATTCGTGGTCAATTCTTTCGCCTGCTCGTTAACCAGCGGCGTGAGCCAGGCAATAGCGATGCCCAGAATAGAAAAAACGATGATATAGGCGACGGCTATCGCCAGCGGGCGCGGCATGAGTCTTTCTCGCTGGCGCTCTTCGAACGGCTGCCGAATCAGCTTGACCAGCGGCTCCATCAAATAGGCGAAAAAGATTGCCAGAATGAGCATAAAAAAGAGAAACGTCAGCGCGCCGATAATGCCTTTGGCAAAATCCCAGACCGACAAAATCAAAAGCGTGATGATGACGACGCGAACCACCGAAAGCACGGGCGGCGACGAAGGGTCGAGAAAAACCCTGCGCGCCGACAATCTCATCTCGCGGACTTTTTTTTCTGCCACAATCTTTCTCCTTATTTAATTGTCACCGGTTGAATTCGCTTTAATTCGCTTTACCGTTCGGTTTCGAATTCGCTTTAGTGCCCGCGTTCGAATTCGTCTTGCCGTTCGCGTTCGGGCTTGCATCGGGATTCGCCGCTTCCGGCGGCGGCTTTGACAAATCCTCGACGCTGAAGCGTTTTTTCAGAGCGTCCAGCATTTCCGGCGGAAATTGATAGTTTGAGCCGGCAATCGCCGCTTTGGCGTCGTCGGTCAGAACCCATTGATTAGTCTCGACCAGCGAGTTTGCCCGCAGGAATTTGCGGTCTTCGGTGTCGAGCGGCGCGCCGTCCTTGCGGCGAAAGACGTAAATAAAAGTGAAAGCTCCTTTCTGCACGTATTCCAGCTTTTCGGAAAATTCGTCCGGCTTTTCTTTGACTTCCGGCGTGGGCGTCGGCGTTTGCAGATTCCCGACCGGCGTGACGGCGGTTTGGCAGGCTGGCGCGAAAAGACAGCCAGCAAACAGAAGCAGGCAAAGACCGGCATTCTTTGTTTTAGAGTTGAAAATAAGCTGGCGTTTATCCGTCTTCGGCGGCGGTTTATCTTTCTTCATCTTCTTCTTTCGCCGCGTTTGCATTTCCGGCGTCGGCATTGGCGTTTTTTTCTTCTTCCGCTTCCAACTGTCTCAATTCCTCTTCGGTCGGCTCGTCGGCGTTTCCGTTTTTGTCGTCGTCGATGCTCGAAGCGTTCGGCGGCTCGCCTTTCTGGTCGCGGATTTTTAGAATATACGCCTCGTCGTCTTCGTAAGCCATTTCAAACCAGCCGCTTTCCAAAGCTTTGGCGAGAAAATCCGTGTTTTCTTTAGTGTCTGAAAAGACGTAGCGCGAGTCGAATTTCTCGCGAATGACCGGACCGGGGTCGTCTACCTTGCCGCCGGTGATGTCGCCCATGAGCCTGAAGAGTTCCGGGTTCTGCGAATACAGGTAATTCGGGTCGAGACCGTAAACGTAACGGTGCTTGGTGTCAAAGAAAAACAGCTTCGGAAAATCGTCCCAGTTGGTGTTAAAGATTATCTCGTTTTCCGGCACGTTCTGTTTGAGCCATTCGGCGGCGCGGCGGTATTTGTCGTGCGGCTCGTTGGCGCGAATAGATTCGGTCATGCCTTCCTGGTCGATTTTATAGCCCCAGAAATTGATGTGAACGCCGCGAAAATTATAAAACATCATGACGACCAGCAAAACGCCGATAAAAGCCGCAATTCCCTGTTTGACTTTTTCGTATTGCTCCTCGCGCTCGCTGCGTTTTTTGTCCAGATAAGGCTCGATGTCTTTTTTGAAGTCTTCCGGCAGCTCGGGCGCGTGCGGCAGGAGAAAAGCCTGCCAGCTAAAGGCGGCAAACAAAATCGCGAACGGCGGGAAATACTCGGCGAAACGTTTCGAGCGAAACTGCGAGGCGAGCAGAATCGTCACGAAGACGAGAAAAAACGTCGCCTTTTCGGGCAATTTCCCGTTTCGCGGCGCAAACAGAATATAGCCGATAAGCATCGCCGCGAGCGCAATCGGAAAATGCGTCAGCAAATCCTGTCCCGAATACGGATACCATTCGCCGCCGACGGCGACGGCAAAATCGCCGCCGACTTTTATTTTCGTCTTGAAATGCTCCAAGAAAAGCATTATATTGCTCGG
>DATHBC010000659.1:0-3217 GCA_035296345.1 Pyrinomonadaceae bacterium
GAATCATAAATTCCGACGACGGATATTGCGATTTGTTGTAAATCTGCCGGTAAAGATGCTTGTGTTCGAGAAACAGAACCGGGTCGTCGCAGCGAATCGCGGTTCGCAGTAAACCGTTGGCGTCGAGCGCGTTTGACGGGTAAGCGATGAGCAAGCCGGGCGTGTGCGAAAACAAAGTCGTTCCCGATTGCGAGTGATAAACCGCGCCGCCTTTCAGGTAACCGCCGACGGGAACGCGCATCACCAGCGGGCAGGTCGTATCGCCGTCCGAACGCCAGCGCGTGACGGCGACCTCGTTCCTGATTTGATGAAACGCCGGGAAAATGTAATCGAAAAACTGAATCTCGACGACCGGTTTCAACCCTCGAATCGCCATCCCGACGGCGCGACCGACGATGTTCGCTTCCGCCAGAGGCGAATTGAAAACGCGCGCCGAGCCGAATTTTCTTTGCAGGTTCGCCGTCACTTTAAACACGCCGCCTTTGCCTTTGACGCGTTCCAGATATTCTTCGCGCGAGGCGTCCGCCACGTCTTCGCCGAAAATCACGATTCGCTCATCACGCTCCATTTCCTCGTGCAGGCAGCGGTTAATCAAATCGACCATCGTGCCCGCGTTGCCGGACAATTCCGCGCCTTCTTCGGTGTCGAACTGTTTGGAAGTCGGGTCGACGTCGGGCGAAAAAACGTTTCTCAAAGCCGATTCCGGCGGCGGTTGCGGCGTCGCCAGCGCGATGTCGGTCGCCTCGTTGATTTCGGCATCGACTTCTTTTCTAAGCTTTTCCAAATCTTCCGCCGACGCGATGCCTTCGGTCATCAGAAATTCGGCAAAGGTTTTAACCGGATCCATTGCCGCGTCGCGCTCGCGCTCTTCTTCGGGACGATACAACTTTTCGTCGTCCGAAAGCGAATGCGAATAAGGGCGAATGACTTTGGCGTGGACGAAAGCCGGACCTTCACGCCGGCGGCAGTATTCGACGGCGCGTTTAAAAGTTTCGTAGGATTCAATCGGATTCGTGCCGTCGCATTTCTGGATATACAGATTCGGAAAACCGCTGACCAGCCGGGAAATATCGCCGCCCGCCGTGTTGACTTCGACGGGCACGCTGATGGCGTAACCGTTATCTTCGACCACGAAAATCACCGGCAGTTTCAGATTCGACGCCGTGTTTAAGGCTTCCCACCATTCGCCCTCGCTCGTCGTGCCGTCGCCGACCGACATGTACACTACTTCGTCGCCTTTAAAGCCTTTGATTTTGTCCTGTAATTCACTGACCAGAGACGCGCGATAGCCAGCCTCAGCCGCGCCGACCGCGTGCAGCGCCTGCGTTCCGGTGCAGGAAGACTGCGACGGCACGTTCAAATCCTTGTGCCCCCAGTGCGAAGGCATCTGCCGCCCGTGCGAGTTCGGGTCAGCCTCGGCTCCGACCGCCGAAAAAAGCATTTCCAGCGGCGTCATTCCGAGCTGCAGCATCAAGGCGCGGTCGCGATAATACGGGAAAAACCAGTCGTAGCCGGCTTTCATCGCCAAGCCCGCGCCGACCAGCATCGCTTCGTGTCCCGCGCCGCTGATTTGAAAAAAGATTTTGTTCTGACCTTTGAGCTGAATCTCCTTGTCGTCGACCCGGCGCGAGGTGTAAATCGTGCGGTAAATGCCGACCAGGGCTTGCGCGTCGAGTCCGGCGTAATCTTTTGCTTTCTTCGCGGCTGTGACGGTCGCCGCTTTACCGTTTTTCCGCAGGGCTTTTTTCGGCACTTTCGGCTCGATTGCTTTCGCGGTTTTCTGCGTCGCGTCGTGGTCGAGAAAGCCGCCGTCGCCGATTGCGCCTTCGGGTTTGATCAAAACTTTAGCCTCGTTGTTTTTCGCGGCTCTTTTAGCTTTCGGCGTCGTCGCGTCGTTCTGCGATTGCTCTTTGTTACCGTTTTTAGATTTTGCCGTCCCGGCTTTTTTCGTTGCTGTTGGCATTTTTATAAATTCCTGATTGAATAAAGATTTATTATAGACGAATCAACTATTTTAACCGCTAAGCGACGTAATTTTCCAGCAGACGGAAGAGGTTTGCCCAATCCGCCTAATCCGCGTAATCCAAATCGAGCGTCATTTGATAATCCTGCGCCATCGACGGGTGACCGTGCTTCAGCGAAACTTCGATGCCTTTTTCGTAAGCGCCGCGCGCCTTTTCGCGATTTCCGGTTTTCTCATAAGCGCGGGCGAGCATGCCGTAAGCCGCGCCTTCGTCGTCGGCTTTCGCCAGATAATTTTCGAGCGTTTCGATTGTTTTTTGCCAGTCTTCCGCCTTTTGATATTCGTTTGCCAGCCCGAATAAAACCATCGTATTATCCGGGTCGGATTCGAGCAGTTGTCGGAAAACTTCGATTCGGTTTTGCATAAAACAAAATTAACATTTGCGCCCGGGAAATAAAAATGCCGCCTCGTGCAACCGTTGCTTGCCGCGAAACAACCAATTTTTGTAAACAAAAGACGCTCGAAAAAAAAATATGAAAAAACTGACGCTTCTTTTAATATTTCTGTTCGCTTTGTCCGCAAACGCTTTCGCCACCGGACAAGCGCCGGACGTTCTTTTATACGACGGCAAGGTTTATGACCTTTTCAGCAATCCGCTCGAAGCTTTCTACAAAAACGAAAAGGACAGACCGAAATTTTTCAGCAGTCCGAACGGCGGGAGCAGTTCGGCAAATTGGCGCGGTTATGTCGCTTATTGGGAAATCGAAGCGGATTCGCTAAACTTAAAAGCTATCGATTCGTGGCTTTGTGAAGGAAAAGCCTGGGAGACAGCGGTCGGAAGAGGCGATTGTAATAAAGCCGATGTTAAAAAACTATTCGGAAACGGATATGCGCAAAACAAAGTATTTGCCGATTGGTTTTCCGGCGAGCTTCGCATTCCCGACGGAAAACAGCTTCAATACGTTCATATGGGCTACGGTTCGGTTTATGAAAGAGATATTCTGATTTCCGTCAAACAAGGCAAAATTATCGAGAAAAAGATTATTGATAACACAACGCAAAAACCCGAAAGCGAAACGGAATTGCAGCGCAGGGAACTGGAAAAATTAAAAAAATCACCGCTCGGCAATAAAAAGATTTCCTGACTTTTCGCCCGCCGGATAAATTTTTAGAAAAGCCCCGGCTGATTCGGCTGCGGCTTTTCTTCGGTCTTTTCGATTTGCCGGAACTTTGTAAAACACAGACGCTTGAAAT
>DATHBC010000660.1:0-2295 GCA_035296345.1 Pyrinomonadaceae bacterium
CGCGGCTTTTTCCGACAAATCGGCTTTTCAAAAAAAAATTCCCGGAAATTACATTTTTCTATTAGCAATTCGCCGGAAATTCGGTATATTCTAAATAGTTTAATGCTGCGTGTTGAGAAGTTGCCTTCCCTGAGTCGAAAACTCAAATTTACCTGATGAGCAAACCTTTGGGAGCGGTTATCCCAACCCGCCGCGTTTTGTAAAAATCTAATTTAAGACACGAATATTAAATGGCATTACCAAAATCTTTATTCAGCTTATTTTCCAGCGACCTGGCGATTGACCTCGGCACGGCGAACACGCTCGTCTACGCCAAAGGACGCGGCATCGTCGTCTCGGAGCCGTCCATCGTTGCCATCAACAAAGTGACCAACCAGGTCGAAGCCGTCGGGCGCGACGCCAAAGAAATGCTCGGGCGCACGCCCGGAAACATCGTCGCGATTCGCCCGATGAAAGACGGCGTGATTGCGAATTTCGAGGTCACGGAAAAAATGCTCCAGCACTTTATCCGCAAAGCGCACAACGGAAAATCGTGGGTGCGCCCGCGCGTCGTCATCGGCATTCCTTCGGAAATCACGCAGGTCGAGCGCCGCGCCGTCGAAGATTCGGCGTATCGCGCCAAAGCGTCGGAAGTTTATCTGGTCGAAGAAGCGATGGCGGCGGCAATCGGCGCAGGTCTGCCGATTACCGAGCCGCACGGCAATATGGTCGTCGACATCGGCGGCGGCACGACCGACATCGCCGTCATCTCGCTTTCGGGCATCGTCTATTCGCGCGCGGTGCGCGTCGCCGGAAACGAGATGGACGAATCCATCACGCAGTTTATTAAACGCAAATATAATCTTTTAATCGGCGAGCGCACCGCTGAAGCCATCAAAATCGCGCTCGGCTCGGCGTTTCCTCTGGACGAGCCGCTTTCGATGGAAGTTCGCGGGCGCAATCTCATCGAAGGCATCCCGAAGACCATCACGATAACGGACGAGGAAATTCGCGAAGCGCTTTCGGATGCGGTCGCGACAATCGTCAACGCCGTCCGCGTGGCTCTGGAAAGAACGCCGCCCGAACTATCCGCCGATATTGTCGAGCGCGGCATCGTCCTGACCGGCGGCGGCGCACTGCTGAAAAATCTCGATAAACGCCTGATGATTGAAACCGGCTTGCCGGTGGTCATCGCCGACGACCCGCTCTCCTCGGTTGTTCTCGGCACGGGCAAAATGCTTTCGGATTTTGAACTCCTGAAGCGCGTCAAGTGGGATAATTCATTGATGACAGGAAATTAAAATAAGTGAGCCGTGAGCGGTAGGCAGTGAGCGGATAGCTCAAACAACTGCTTACTGCTTACTGCTTACCGCTTACTGGAAAGATGGTTGAGCGCAGTCAGAAAGAAGTTTGGAGACTCACGCCGTGGCTGATGGTTGTCCTGCTGCTGGGTAATTTCGTCCTGATGGCTTGGGATGCAAAGACCGAATCGCAGCAGCGCGTGATTCGCGTCTGGGGGCAAGCCATCGCTGATTTCGTTCAATCGCCGGTGACGAGCGTCAGCTCGGGCGTTTCAAATTATTTTCAATCCTTTTCCAATCTGCGCGGCGCGGCGACCGAGAACGAGCAGTTAAAGCTGCGCGTGCAGGAACTGGAAGTCGAGCTTCAGGGCAAGGAAAGCTTTGCCGCCGAAAACGAACGCCTGAAATTGCTTTTAAATCTCAAGGAAGAATCCAAATATCCGATTCTGACGGCGAAAGTCATCGGTCGCGACCCTTCCGGCTGGTTCAACACTTCAATCATCAATCGCGGCAGCGTCGACGGCGTCAAACTGAATATGCCGGTCGTCACCAACGGCGGCTTGGTCGGCAGAATCATGGCGGTCGGACCGCTGACCTCGCAGGTGATGCTTTTGACCGACGATAAATCGGGCATCGCCGGGATAGCCGGCGAGCTCGGAAACTCAAACGCGCTCGGCGTCATCCGCGGCACAAGCGAAAAAGAACTGGTCGAAATGCGATACGTGCCCGGCAGCATTCCGGTCGAGGTCGGCGAGACGGTTTTCACGACCGGGCAGGACGGAATTTATCCGGCTGGCTTGAAAATCGGCGAAGTCGTCAGTGTCGAATCCGGTTCGGCGACGACGACGCACTCGATACTGGTCAAACCGGGCGGCGCTTTAAACTCGATGCAGGAAGTCGCGGTTTTGCTTTACGAAGCGCCGCCCGCGCCGAAATTCGAACAGGCTCTGCCGAACGCGGCGAAAGACGAAAAAGGGAAAGGCAAGAAGAAGCAATAAGTAGGAAGAAGCAATAA
>DATHBC010000661.1:0-2685 GCA_035296345.1 Pyrinomonadaceae bacterium
ATGCAAGGTTTGATTACCCTTTGATTATTTCAATGCGAAGTATTATAAAAGATTTATCCTTATGAACAGCAGCAGCAACGACTGGCACGAGGCACAAATCCGCGTGCGCTATGCCGAGACCGACAAAATGGGCATCGTTCACCATTCGAATTATCCAGTCTGGTTTGAAATCGGGCGCAGCGAATACTGCCGCGCGCGCGGTTTTTCATATCTCGAAATGGAGGAAAAGGAGAACGCGCTGCTGGTCGTCGCCGAGATTTACTGCCGCTACAAATCGCCCGCTTATTACGAGGACGAAATCACCGTCCGCACCAAGTGCGCCGAAATTCGCAGCCGCTCGATTCGCTTCGTCTACGAAATTTACCGCGCCGCCGACGAGACGCTTTTAGCCGAAGCCGAAACGCTGCACGTCATTACCGACAACAACAAAAAAGTCCGCACCCTGCCGCAGAGCTACAAACAAATGCTGCTCCAGCCGGAAATTCCCGACGCGGACGCCTTTCCCGAAAATCAAGCGCCGAGCTAAAGAATTTTAGATTTTAGATTTTAGATTTTAGATTCTAGATTCTAGATTCTAGATTTTAGATTCTAGATTTTAGATTGGGTTTTGTTTTAAGCCGGACTATTTTTCCGGTTTCTTTCGTTTGAATAAACGATTTTCCCGTTTTTAATCACCGTCTCGACGAAATTCGAGCCGAATTCATAGGCGATTTCCCGAAAGTCTTTTGTATCCAGAATCAGAAAATCGGCTTGTTTGCCCGCTTCGAGCGAGCCGGTTTTTTCTCCCAGACCGATGGCAAAAGCGGCATTAACGGTTACGGCGTTAAGCGTCTCCGCGGGCAGCAGCTTTTGATAGCGGCAGGCAATCGCCATCGCCATCGCCTGCGACGGGCACGGCGCGGAGCCGGGATTATAATCGGTCGAAAGCGCGACGGCGCAGCCCGCGTCAATCATCTTTCGCGCGTCGGCAAAATGCGCCGCGCCGAAATTGAAATTCACGGTCGGCGTGACGATTCCGATTGTTTCGGACGCGGCTAAAAGCTTGATTTCCTCGTCGCTCGTGGCGTCCAGATGGTCGATAGAAGTTGCGCCGAGCTCGATTGCCGCGCGCGCGCAGCCGAGATTCGTAAACTCGTCAACGTGCGCTTTTAATTCAAAACCCAGACTTTTCGCCGTTTCCAGAACGCGCCGCGATTGTCCGAGACTGAAAGCGTTTTTTTCGCAAAAGACATCGACGAATAAAGGCTTTTGTCGAGATGTGGAATTTTTAATCTCTTTTTGAACGGTTTCCGGTGCGTGGAAAGTCAAGCCGCCGTCAGAGCCGTTTCGATAAAAAGAGTTTTGATACCAGCGGAAAGCTGCGGGCAGCATTTCCGCACAAATCAAATCGACGTATTCATCCGGGTTTTCCTTGTATTCGGGCGGAACGGCGTGTGCCGGCAGAAAAGTCGCAATCAAATCGACGGCGCGCGAGCGCGCTAATTCCTCGATTGCCTGAAGCATTTTCAATTCGGTTTCCGCGTCCAAGCCGTACCCGGTTTTGATTTCCGCCGTCGCCGTGCCGTGCGCGAGCATTTTATCGAGACGAACGCCGGATTGCCCGACCAGTTCCTCTAAGCTGGCGGCGCGCGTTTTCTTCGCCGAGTTGAGGATGCCGCCGCCGGACGCCATAATTTCCAGATAATCCGCGCCCTTTATTTTCATCTCGAACTCGTTAATCCGGTCGCCCGCAAAAACGATGTGCGTGTGCGGGTCGACAAACGCAGGGCAAACCACTCTTCCGCCCGCGTTAATCGTATTTTCGGTTTCAAAATCCTCAAAAATTTCCGCGTTCGTTCCGACCGCCGCGATAATTCCGTCTTTAATCGCCGCCGCGCCGCCCGCGATTAAACCGACGTCGCGCATATGCGCAAGGCGTTTCGGCTTTCCTTCGGAAGCGCAAGTCGCAAGCTGACCGGCATTATAAATTATTAAATCGACTTTCATCGCTGCCGAGATTTTAGACGTTTATCCGGCGCGTCACAAGAAAGGAAAGTGAAAAGTGAAAAGTGAAAAAGTGAAAAAGTGAAAATGTGAAAGAGTGAAAAAGGCAGCAAGCCGGCAAAACTTTTCCGCCTTTTCACCTTTTCACTTTTAAACCTTATTATTGCGTGCTTTGTGTCTGGTTATTCGTCGCGCCGACGATGTAGCTGTCGCGGGCGCGGACGACCAGATTCGGGCGATTGACGCGCACTTTTAATTGGCGACGCTCGCCCGCTTTTCCTTCTTTTTGCGGATAATAACCGATGTTGTATTGCCGCCGCAGCTCTTCGGCGATGCCTTCGAAGGCGCGGGTCAAACCGCCCGGCGTCGCTTCCGGACGAAAGACCCTGCCGCCGGTCGAGTCGGCTAAATCTTCCAGATATTTTTTGCCGAGCGCGTAATCTTCGGCGCTGTTGCCGCGCCCGATCAGGATTCCGCCTTGCCCCGGAAACGGAAACGGCGAGGAAATGCCGCCGCGACTATCGAAAAAAGTGTTGTAATAAATCGGGAAAATCATCGCTTCCGATTCTTCGGCTTCGATGACCGTGCTGTCGTAATTGGCTTTGTAGGAAGTCGTATCGACGCCGTCGGTAAACAGAACAATCGCTTTGCGTCCTTCGATTTTGCTGAGGCGCTTGCGCAGCGAAAACTCGACCGCGTCAT
>DATHBC010000662.1:0-2585 GCA_035296345.1 Pyrinomonadaceae bacterium
CGCCTGCGTCTGAAGCGGAATCACGATTTGCTGCGAGAGGACGTAAAATTCGGCGCGCGCCAGTATCTCGAAACGTTTCGCCGGGTCGGTTTCCTTGTTCGCGTCGTCGAGCATCTTGTCGAATTTCGGGTCCCACCAGCCGGTCGCGCCGTCGTTCTGCGGCGAGTAGAAAAGATTCAGAAACGTGAACGGGTCCATATAATCGCCGACCCAGCCGTTGCGCGCAAAGCCCTGATATTCGACTTTCGAGCGATAATTCAGAAACGTCTTCCACTCCATATTTTTCATCGGAACTTCGATGCCCAGATTCTGCTTCCACTGCGCCTGGTTAAACTCTGCGGCGGCTTTGTTCGATTCGGCGGTGTTGTAGTTAATCTGCACCTGGTCAACCGGGAAAGTCGGACAGCGCCAGCCGCTTCCGGCTTTTTCGACCGGATAACCGGCTTCGGTCAGAAGCCTGCGCGCGCGTTCCGGGTCAAATGTGCGTTTATTCCAGTCTTCTTCGGAAATTCCGGCTTTTTTCAGCTCTTCGCCGTAGACTCTTTTCCGCGCTTCTTCATATTTCGGAAAAATTCCTTCGGGCGTGAAATTGGTCAGCGGCTTCGTCGTTTTGCGGAATTTCGAGAGCGCCTCGCGGTCAATCGCCAGACTGAACGCCTGGCGGACTTTCACATTGTCCATCGGCGGTTTTTTGACCGAGATGCTGTAATATTCAACCGCTACTTCCGGGTGATTCATGTATTCATCTTTGTATTTGCGGATTTCCTCGTTCCACGCCGCCGGCGTCGTGTGATTATACGTGGCGTCGATGCTGCCGGCTTTATACAAGTTCATCATCGTCGTCGCTTCTTCGAGCGGGTAAAACTCGATGCGCTCAAGCTTGACGTTTGCCGCGTCCCAGTTGTTCGGGTCTTTGACGACGATCAGCTCGTCATACGGGCGATGCGCCTCGACTTTGAACGCGCCGCTGGTGACGATGTTTTCCTGGCGCACCCAAGCCTTGCCGAATTTTTCGATTGTTCCCTGATGCAGAACGCGGAAAAACTGGTGCGGCAGCAAATCCAGAAAATAAGGCGCGGGCTGATAGAGCTTGATTCTGAGCGTGTAATCGTCAATCGCCTCGACGCCCATATCTTCCGCTTTGACCGGAACCAGTTCCTTGCCTTCGACGACGGCTTTCAGCTTCTCGTTTTTCTCGAACAATTTGGCGCGTTGCTTTTCGTCGGTCGGAACGGCGAGTCTTTCCGGAGCGTCGATAAAGCGGTTAAACTCCGTGTCCGGTCCGAAATTATCGGGCTGCTGCTGCCCGGCTGGCGTCGCCGGATTTTCCGCCGCGCCCGCTTCTTTTTCGGCTAAATCCTTTTTCAGCAGAAACTGACCGCTGCCGTCCCTGACAAACGATTGCCCGGTGTTAAACGGCTCGGCGTATTTGATGTAGTAAGCCAGATTGGCGTTGCGGAAAGCGTTTTCGGGGTTAAGCGCGCGGCGCAGGGTGTAAACGAAATCTCTGGCGGTAATCGGCGCGCCGTTGGAAAATTTGCCGGTTTTGCGCAGGTGAAAGATGTATTCGGTTCCGTCGCCGCTGACTTCCCAGCTTTCGGCGAGCGCCGGCATCGGCTCCATCGTTTTCGGGTGATATTCGACCAGACCGTCGTAGAGAGCCATATAGATGCGCGCTTCGGGCTGTCCCGTTCCGTAAGCCGGGTCGAGCGATTCCGGCTCGGAGCCGGAAATATACCGCAGCACGTTATCGGTCGGAGCCTGCGTCTTACCCCAGAAACGATTGTCGGCAGAGCTGTTGCAGCTCGTTATTATAAATGAAGACAAAATGACCAGAGCTATAACCAAACGAGTTTGGTTAAACTGAAAAAATCGCGCCATAACTTACGCTCCTTATTTTTATAAATACTGAAACTCTGCAAAAGACTTCCGGCTGCCTGGGAAGAGCCGACAGAAAACACGCTACGCTTGGGATAAAATTATCACGTTCTAAACGTTGCAGGCAAGCCGTTTTTCGGTTTTCAATCTTACCGCTTAGATTTCACGTCCCGGTTTGCCGGTTGCCAGTTATTATCTATTCTTACGCTCTTTAGCGAAGGCGCGTCCAGCACGTTCGTCTCGAATCCCTGCACGTACGGCTTGACCAGCGAATACGAAGTCGGAAAATAGAGCGGAATGGCGGGCAGTTCTTCGAGCGCCTGTTCGGCGGTCAGAATCGTTCCCGGCGGCTGCCGGTCACCGGGGGTTTGCGGGCTTGATTCGGCGTTTTCGCCTTCCGCCGTCGTGGCGGCTTCGTCCGTCGTCGGCGGCTCGGTCGATTCGCCCGTTTTCTCGGCTGACGTTTGTTTTTCAGAGCTCGCCTCGACCGTGCCGGATTCGTTTTCGACGGCGGTCGCCGCGGTTTCATTGCCCGCCGCCGGTGACAAGGAAAACAGCGCGAGCATATTCGTCGCCTCGCTGGTCGTCGGCAAAACGATGCCGCGCCGCATCAAATCGAAATCGCCGTTTTTCGCCGCCGTCTCGAATTCTGCGCCGTCCTTGACGACAATCTCGGTTTTGACGTTCAGATTTTTTTCCCACATGCG
>DATHBC010000663.1:0-5707 GCA_035296345.1 Pyrinomonadaceae bacterium
GCATTTTGCACTTTGCGTTTTGCGTTTATTACGGCTATCTCACGAATAAATTCGGAGCGGGAATATCGCCGCTCGTGCCGAATTTAAAGCCGGTAAAGCCCTGCGACGTGCGCAGCAGATACCAGTAGCCGTCGGTCGGTCGCCAGACGGTGATGTCGGCTTTGCCGTCGCCGTCGTAATCGCTCGGTCGGGGCACGTCAATTTCCAAGCCGTATTGCAGAGCGGCAAATCCGGCGGTCGATTGCAGCAGATACCAGACGCGCTCGGACGGGCGAAAAACGGCGATGTCGGTTCTGCCGTCGCCGTCATAATCGGCGGGCGGAAGCGGCAAATCATTGCCGTTGCCGAAATGTTCGATGCGCGAGTTGTTAGCCGAGCTTTGCAGAATCGCCCATTCGCAGCGCGGCGGCGTTTGCTGTCCGGCAATCGGGAAACAGTTGTAGCTGGCAATATCCGCCTTGCCGTCGCCGTCGTAATCGGCTGGACGCGGATAAGGAATTGCCTGGTTTGCCCACTCGGCGGTGCGGGTAAAATTATTCGAGCTTTGCCTTATCCGGAAAAAATTAACGTCGTTGATGGTATTGCCGCTAAAGTGGAAAAACGCCAAATCGGCTTTACCGTCGCCGTCGTAATCAGCCGGAACGGCTATGTCAAAACCGCTCGTGCCCCAGAATTCGGCGCGAAAACCGTTATTCGAGCTTTGCAGTATATACCAGACGTCTTCGCGCACCACCGCAATATCGGTTTTGCGGTCGCCGTCGTAGTCAGCCGGAACCGGAACGTCGTTGTCCTGACCGAAGTGAAACGCGCGGAAGCTGTTATCGGCGCTCTGCAGAATATACCAGTTGCCTTCGGACGGACGGAAAACGCCGATGTCGGTTTTGCCGTCGCCGTCGACATCGAACGCCGAGCGGTAATTGCCGAGAAAAATCAAGCCGTTTTGAAAACGCGCGATTGCCAGCCGGCGGTCGTTTCCGGCAAGCCACGAATCGCCGGCGGCGACGATTTTTCCGTCCGGTTGCAGCGCGATGCTTCCCGAAATGCCGTTTTCGCTGGTTCTGCCGCTGCCGAAGGTCGGCGCGGTCGGCGGATTGAAAATGCCGAAATCGGTCAGCGTCCTGCCGCCGCTGCCAAAGCTGCCGTCGAAGCTGCCGTTGACGTTTAAACGAAAAACCAGCATATCGCGATGCGCCACAAACGGGTTGGTTTCCTGAATCAGGTGGCTGCGACCGACGACCAGAATTTTTCCGTCCGGCTGGACGACGACATCGTCGGACGCTTCGCTGCGGTCGCCCTGATTCGAGTCGTAGACGAATTTTCCGTCGCCGTCAAAGCTCGTATCCAGACTGCCGTTCGGGTTGTAGCGCGCAACGGCGATGTCGGAATGTCCCTGCACATCGCCGCTGGTCGGAACCTGATAATCGCCCGTGACGACCAGCTTGCCGTCGGGCGCGAGAGCTATGGCGCGCGCCAGCTCGTTGAGATTATTGGGGCTGAAAGTGGTGCTTGTTTTGCCGTCGCCGTCGAAAGTCGTGTCGATTGAGCCGTCCGCGTTCAGGCGCGCGAGGGCGAAATCCAGCTCCGAAGGAATTTCACCGGTGACGATGCCCGCGAGCACGATTTTTCCGTCGGGCTGAAGCACGGAGCTGAGAGCGCGGTCGCCTTTGCCGTCAAAATCCACAAAAGCGATTCCGTCTCCGCCGCCGAACGTCGCATCCAGGCTGCCGTTAGGATTGTAGCGGACGGCGGTAAAATCGTAAGTGCTGCCGTTATTGACGCCGCCCTGCGTGACCCAGCCGGTGGCGATAATCTTCCCATCAGGCTGAATCGCCACTTCCGTCGCTTCGTCGAGACTGGCGAAAAAATTCGTGATAACGACGCCGTTCGTGCCGAAAGAACTATCGAAAGTGCCGTCGGGATTCAGGCGAATAATGCCGAAAGCCGTGTCGGGGGCGAAAGGATTAACATGAGCTTTTCCGGCGGCGACGATTTTTCCGTCGTGCTGAAGCGCGATTCCCATCGCTTCGTCGGAACCCGTGCCGAAGTCGTAACGAAAAACGCCGCCGGCGGCAAAGCCCGAATCGAGACTTCCGTCCGGATTAAAGCGCGTAACGGTATAACTAAAACCGTTTGTGCTGTCATTAGCCCCGCCGGCGACAAGAATTTTTCCGTCCGGCTGGATGGCGATGTCCTGCGCCGTGTTCCAAATCAGCCCGCCCGGCTGAAAATTCCGAATCAGAACCATCTGTCTGCCCTGGACGCCGAACGTCTGGTCGAGGTCGCCCGGAGCCGCCTCGACGCTCGCGAAAGCGAAAATAAAGAAAATCAGAACAAAACAAACCTCGCGCGCGGTCTTTTTCATAAATCCTCCCGAAATGCTCGTAAAATAGGCACGAATGCTGATTGCTTTTTGTAAAATCTAATTAATACAGTGTCACGAAATGTGGTAAAAAATACAAGAAATTTTAATTCGGCGCGGAAATTTTACTTTTTCGCGGAATTTATCGAAAATGCTTTTTCGCCTCCGGGCGTAATAATTAAAATAATGAGCGAATGGAAAGCGAGAATCGAAAACTTAATCGGAGAGATAGACGATTTTTCCGATAAAATCAGAGGGCGGCTGCGCCGCATTAAAGGTTTTGAAGAGTCACTTATAATCGTGCCTTTTCTCGGTTACGGCAACGCGAATAAATTTCTTTTGAGCGGGCGCGTTCTGGAAGACAAAGGCGAGGTGACGTCGAGCGAGACGGACGGCAAACGGCGGAATCTATTGAATTTATACCGGCGTTTTGCGACCGACGAGGTTCCGCAAGCGCGCGTTCGGGCGGTTTTTCAAGGCGTCGAAAGGGAAGTCGTCACCGACGGAGAAGGCTATTTTAATCTGGAATTGAATTTGAGCGAGCCTTTGACATCGGAAAGCGATTCGCCGTTTCAGGAAATCCAGCTGGAATTGCTTGAGCCTTCGACCCGCAACGGTCAGGCGGTTCGCGCGGTCGGTCGCGTTCTGGTTCCACAGCCGCGCGCCGCTTTCGGCATTATCAGCGACCTCGACGACACGGTTATCACGACGAACGTGACCAACCGTTTGAAAATGTTTCTGACCGTCGCCTTATTAAACGAATACACGCGAATGCCTTTTAAGGGCGTCGCCGCTTTTTACCGCGCGCTGCAAAAAGGCGCGAGCGGCGCGGAAAACAATCCGATTTTTTACGTTTCCAGCAGCCCGTGGAATTTATACCCGTTTCTGACGGCGTTTTTAAAGCTGCACGAAATTCCGCTCGGAACTTTGTTTCTGAAGGATTTCGGCAATCACACGATTTTTAATTCCGGCGACCATTCGACGCACAAGATAAGCAGCATCGAAGCGATTCTGAACACATACCCGGATTTGCCGTTCGTTTTAATCGGCGACAGCGGCGAGAAAGACCCGGAAATTTATCGCGAAGTCGTCAGAAAATATCCCAATCGAATCCGCGCGATTTACATTCGCAGCATCAATACGAAGCCCGAACGCCTCGCCGCGATTGATAAATTGACTGCGGAAGTCGCCGAAACCGGCTGCCAGCTCGTCGTCGCGCCCGACACGGAATTTGCCGCCGTCCACGCCGCCGCCGAAAAACTGATTTCGACGGGCGAGCTGCCCAATATTCGCGAAGAAAAGAAAGAAGCCGAAAACGCGCCGAAAGCGCAGGAGATTGTCGAAAACTCGCCGGAAATTCAATGACGAAAATCTTTTCCGCCCATGACGGAAACGCGTCGGCTTTTCAGGATTTTGCCCAAAGCCTTTAAAAAATCTTCCCCGAGCCGCGTTCGTTTAAATCGCGCTCCGAAAAAATCTTGCTTTTCGGCGGCATACTGTGCTAATTTACGGCACACGAAAGGAGTAAAATATGAATCGGAAGTTTTTCTTCGCAGTTTTAAGTTTAATTCTGGTTTCAATCGTTATTATCGGCGTCGGCGCTTTTGTGCGAAACGTCGGGGCGCAGAGCTTCGATGCCTGTATTACCGACGACGGCAGCGGCGCATCGCTGCGTTTTAACTCCGGCAACGGCGATTATATGTTCTGCGCGGGCGGAAAAACGTTTACCGGAACCGGCGCGGTGACGAAAATGGGCAGAGTCATCACGCTCCAGCACAACACCGCCGACCGCCGCCTGGCTGCCAGCGTCAACCTGGGAACGAGAACCGGTTCCGGCATGATACAGACGCCCGTCGGCAAAACCGTCGGCTCGATCAGCGACAGCAACACGGCGGACAGCAATTGCCAGTGCCGCTAAATTCAGAAAAAAATAAAAATATCCGTTTAATTCCAAACTGCTGATTCCGCCAAGACGCAACCGGAGAAAAGCCGCATTTTAAGGAGCGGTTTTTTAACTGATGGCGAGACACGCTTACCGGCAACCGGCTTTTCTCTACCGATTTTTTAAAGAAATTTTTTACGAAATCAGCGAAACTTTCAAATAAATTTAAAGAAAATTGCGCATGACAAATTAAAGGAGTATTGTTCTCTCGAAAGAAATTTTAACCGAACCGGAAAAATGCATTGCAGTCGGATTGTCCGACCTCTGCGTTTTAAAAAAAATGTTTGAGCTGACCGCTTGAGGAAGTTTCGGTTCTTCGGAAACGGTCATTTAAAAGAGGAGGCTAAATGAATTATTTATCGTTTTTGAGAGGTCACCGACCGGCGGTGAGAGGGTTTCTTCATTCTTTGACAATCTTCTCGCTTTTAGTGACGGTTTGTTTGTTCCCGCAGACTGAAACCGTCGTCGACGCCGCAGCGACGGCGGCGCGGCAGCAAAGCGCCGTGATATTTTCAAATCCGGCGGCAATCAATCCGGCTGACCGCGCCAGCAATAACGCCGGAACGAATCCCGGACTTCCGCCGGCGGCGGTTTATCCTTCGGTAATCAATGTTTCGGGGCTGACCGGAGTGGTTACGAAAGTGACGGTTACTTTCGCCGTTACCTCGACTTTTCCCGACGACTTTGACATTCTGCTGGTCGGACCGACCGGCGCGATGTCGCTGGTCATGTCCGACGCGGGCGGCTCGGGCGACCCTGTTAACGTAACTTATACTTTCGACCAGGACGCGGCGGCGCTGATGCCGGACGGTCCGACGACTATCGTTCCCGCCGGGACTTTCCGACCGTCCAACTACGCGGGCTTGGCGACGCCCGAGCCGGGCGGTCAGGATAATTTCCCGATGGCGGGCGGGCTGATGAGCTACCCGGCGAACTTTAACGTTTTTAACGGCACGAATCCGAACGGGGACTGGAAGCTTTACGTCGTCGACGACCAGGTTCTGGACACCGCCAACTCTCTGCCGAACGGCTGGAGCATCGACATTAGTTCGTCAGTCCCGGTCGCCACGGCGGCAATCGGCGGCAGAATTACGTCGCAGTCTTCCGGCAGCGGTTTAGGCGGCGTGAGAGTGGTCTTAACGGGCGGCGGCTTAACGACGCCGCGCATAGCCATCACCAATCCGTTCGGTTATTACCGTTTCGACGGCGTGCCGCAGAATCAAACTTACACGCTGACGGTCGCGTCGAAAGTTTATCAATTCTCCAACTCGACGCAGACGGTTAATCTAACCACTTCAGACGTCACAAACGCCGATTTCGTCGGGACGCCCTGACGATTCCGCGTGAAGTATTCCGAAGCAAAAGGCTCTGTTTAAATTTAAACAGAGCCTTTTGCTTCGGAATAC
>DATHBC010000664.1:0-3992 GCA_035296345.1 Pyrinomonadaceae bacterium
GATAAATTTATGGACGCGGTCGACCGCCGTGAGTGGTTTCAAACCGAATTTGCGAGCGAAGTGTGGACGCAGCCCGTTTTCGACCCGCTGACCGGAAAAGATTACGTCGTTTATCGACGCCCGAACGGCGAAACCGTAACTTTTGCCGATAAACAGGCTTTCGAAGCCGCAGACCTCGCCGGCTGCACCGTCGAAGCGCCGCCGCAGGAAGGAATGATTTACGCGCCCGACATCTGGAATCGCATTATCGCTTCGGCGCACAAATACGCCGAACCGGGAATCGCCTTTATCGACGAAGTCAATCGCCACAACCATATGATGAAGTCGATGGGACCGATTTACGCGAGCAATCCGTGCGGCGAGCAGTTTCTGCATTTTTCGAATTCCTGCAATCTCGGCTCGATTGATTTGTCGAAGTTTTACAAAAAGCAGGGCGACGGCACGAATCCGGACGAGTGCATCGAATGGGACAGGCTGGCAAACGTCACGCACCTCTGCACGCAGTTTCTGGATAACGTCATCGATACGGGACATTTTCCGCTTCCGGAAATCGACGACGTGGTGAAACGCACGCGTCCCGTGGGCTTGGGAATTATGGGTTTTGCCGATTTGTGTCTGAAACACAAAATCACTTACGGCGAAGCCGGTTCGATTGCCCTGATGGAAAAAGTGATGGGCTTTGTCCGCCGCGAATCCTGGCGCGCGAGCTTGAAATTAGGCGCGGAAAAGGGCGCGTTTCCCGAATTTGAAGCGAATCGCGAAGCTTATACGCGCTTTCTGCGAAATGAAATTGGAATTCCCGAAGATGTGGAGATTACGCCGCGCAACTACGAAGTGACGACCATTGCGCCGACGGGCACAATCTCGCTCGTCGCCGAAACTTCCAGCGGAATCGAGCCGAATTTTTCGTGGGCTTACGTTCGGCAGGACACGATTGGAACGAGAACTTACGTTCACACGCTCGCGGCGGAAGCCCTCGGCATCGCGGTTGACCAGACCGACGAGGAATCAATCAAAAAAGCCGCGCAGTTCGTCGTCGAAAACGAGGATAAACTGCCGCCGTATTTCATCTCGGCGCTGGACATCACGTCGAAACAGCACGTTCAGGTGCTCGCCGCGGCGCAGAAAAACGTGGACAATTCCGTCTCGAAAACCTGCAACGGCGCGAAAGACGACACGGTTGAATCGGTCGACGAGCTTTATCGTCTGGCAAAGGATTTGGGCTGTAAATGCGTCTCGTATTACCGCGACGGCTCGCGCGAAGGTCAGGTTTTGACTACAATGAAAACGGAGGAAAAGAAAGGCGAAGAAGCTGCTCAAGCGGAAACGCACTCCGTCGCCGTCGAAACCGATTTTATGCCCGAAGTCGCACAAATTACCGAAACCGCCGCCGCGCCGCAAACCGCCGCCGCCAAACCGAGCGTCACGCCGCACAAGAGCGTGACGGTCAACCGCTATGACCGCCCGCGCGAGCTTCAGGGCGCGACGTGGCGCATTCCGTTCGATGAGCGCAATCTTTATGTGACCGTCAATCACGACGGCGAGCGCGTTCTGGAAGTTTTCGCCACCGGACCGATTTCAGAAGGCGTCGGACTGCTCGCTTCAAAAATGCTGCGCGGCGGTTTTGAAGTCAAGGAAGTCGCGCGCAGCATGAACAAAGTGACCGGCACGCACGCCGTCTGGTTTAACGAGCGGCTGCTGACTTCGCCCGAGCAAGCCGTCGCCGAATGTTTGCTTTTGACCGACCGCCGTTTGAAAAACATGCCCGCCTCCGAACGCGCCATCAGCAAAGCGACCGCGGCGACGCCCGTAGTCAAAACGCCGGAAGTCGTCGCCTATTCCGAGCAGGCGCAGATGTCGAATTTAATCGGCGAATGTCCCGAATGCAGAGGACAGCTCGAACACGCTTCGGGCTGCGATTTCTGCCGCGACTGCGGCTACTCGAAATGCAAGTAAGGGCGAGAGCCGATTGCTAAAAAAATTAACGCCTTGAATTTAGAAACAAATTCAAGGCGTTAATTTTTCTTCGTGTAAAAATAACGAATTTGAATTTATATACAGACAAAAATAGAGAGTGTTTCCGGGACGACGGTTCTTTCTATTTTTCATTGTTGCTTTCATAAATTTGACATTGACGAAATTCATTGGTAAGAACTAATTCAAGCTCATTCATGCAAAAGGAAATCAAATAAAATATGAAAACCGGAATTAGTAAATTTATCTCTCTCGGCTTGTTTATTGCGATATTAATCACCTCGCCGCAGTTTCTGCTGGCTCAGACCGACCGGCTGGTCGGCGAACTAACCATTACGACCACGGGCGAAGGCGGTTTTGTGACCGTTAACGGCGAGCGCGTCGTCAGCGGACGCTCGATAACCTCGCCGTCGGAAATCGTCACTTCGCCGCAGGCGCGCGCCAGAATTGCGCTGGCGCAGACCGGAACGATTCTGATTGAGCCGAATTCCAGGCTGAATCTGTCTTTTGCCGGCGCGGGCATTTCCGGCGAATTTGCGGCGGGCGAAGTCACGATTGAAACCGTCCCGAACACGACCGTCAATATCCTGACCGCCGACGGAACATTGACGCTGCCGAATCGAAATCAGGCAAACATCGTAAAAATTTCCAGAGACGCCAGCGCGAGAACGCGGATAAATACGCTGACCGGTCAGGCGATGTTTAATAACGTTCTCGTGTCAGCCGGAGAATTTTACCCGCAGCCGGACGCGACGCCCGATAGAACAGCCGGCGGCGCGGGCGGCGCGAATCGTTCGGGCGGGACAAGTCCGATTCTGCTTATTGCGCTGCTGGGCGCGGCGGCTGGCGCGGCGGTTCTGGCTCTGGCGGCTTCTTCCGGCAACAACGATAATCCGCCGCCCGTCAGTCCGACCAGATAGAGATAAAATCCGGCGAAGCAATTGATTTAATGGAGATTTTTTACAGATGACAAGTCCCGAAAAAGTGATTTCCGAGCAGCAGACCGCCAGCGCCGCGACGGCGACGCAGAGCGAGATTTCCGATTACGCAGAGATTTTCAGCAAGGCAATGTCGCAGCTTAACGCCGTTTCTCTCCGGCAGACGCAGGGTTTACTGGACATCGCCGCCCGCGCCGCCGAAAAATTTCATTCGATAAACCGGTCGGCGACCGTCATAAACAAAGATGTCCTTGCCGGGTTTATCGACGAAATAAAAAGCGTCGCCGCCGACGTCAGCCAAATTAATCAGCAAACGCCGGAAAACTTATCGCCCGAACCCGCGCCGAATCCCGAATCTTTTCTCGCCGCCGTCGAACAGGCGTTGAGCGACGCGGTTCGCAACAGCGTCAGCAATCAGCAGCAGCTAAACGTTATCGGCGCGGCGATTCTGACGCAATCGGCGGCATTGCTGCTTTCGACAGGCGAAAAGGAAAGCTGAACGACAAATTTCGCCTTTCCGAAAAGCCTGGGAAGTCCGGCTCAAGAAAACCTCAAGTCCGCTCGTGCATAGTAATAATCACAGGACAACTTAATAAAGCGGGCACGGGAAGGCAGCGCAAAAGAGGCGCTTTCGAAAGAAAGCGCCTTTTATCACGTCAGTTCTTCTCTCTAAAATAAAAAACCGCCCGAAAGGCTGGAGTTGAAAGCGCAACTTTCAACTCTGAAAATAAAAAACCACGAGTGCTGAATGACGAACAGCTCGTGATTTGCGGTAAATATAAGGAAAGCTATATGCCGAGGGTCGGAGTCGAACCGACATGGGCGTAAAGCCCGCTGGATTTATGCCCGACGCACTCGCGCAGCATTGTTAAGAATTGATATATTCACAAGCATGGTGAATTGGAGCAAAAGGAGATACACACAGGAGGAGTTCACTCAAGCCTGGCTTACCAGCAAGACGATTGGCGAGGTCGCACGAAAGTTAAGTTGTAATCATAGCGGAGGCGGGTATCTTGTTTTAAAAAGGGCGGCGCAGAAACTGGATTTGCCTACTGACCATTTGATTGAATACGGCTTGAA
>DATHBC010000665.1:0-3116 GCA_035296345.1 Pyrinomonadaceae bacterium
GGTTATGTTGCCCGTTTTCGGGAGAAAGTATAAACGATGAAAAGATGCCTGCGATGCAACCGGACTTTCAGCGACGAAAACAGTTTCTGTCTGATAGACGGCTCGTCTCCTATTTTCGACGCGCCGGCGGCTGAAATCCCGACCATTGTCAGCGCCGCGCCGACACAGCCGTTTATCCGGCAGCAAACCGTTCCGCCACCAGCCACCCGGACGGGAAATTCGGCGTTGATATATCTTGCCCTCGGATTTCTGGCTTTACTGCTGCTCGGGGGCGGCGGCGTCGCTCTGATAATGTTTATGCAGAACAGTTCGCCCGTGCCTTCCGCCGCCAAAAATGAAACCGGCGTCAAGGCTTCGCCGAACGCCGAACAAAAATCGACCCGGAACGAAATCGACGAGGAAAAAGAGAATTTAAAAGCCGAACAGGCACGGCTGGAGCGGGAAAGGCAAAAATTGGCGGACGAACGCCGCGCTCTGGAAAATAAAAAGAAAGAAGCTTTAGCCGACACCGCGCCGAACACCGCGCCGAGAACTTCGAATTCCGGCGCGGCGATAGTTTTCGCTCCGCCGTCAAACGTGCGCGAATCGCCGGGCGGAGCGATTTTATGCGCGGTCAGAAAACGCGCGACGATTAATATTCTCGGCTCGACATACGCGCCCGACGGCGTCTGGTATTACACGGACGTCTGCGGCAGAACCGGCGTTATTCATTCGGGTCAGGTGAAATTTTAACTCCGCTTCCTTAGAGGCAGACGGAAACGCCGGCTTTCTTGGATACCAGCGCGAAACTCTAGGCTGTTGAAACCTCAGACTCTAAGAACACGCTTCATTCCACCATTCACAGCATTTCCCGCTTTGTCGCTTCGATTCTTATTCTGTATTCAGTCATTGATTTTCCCGAATACGTCGCATTTCTCTCAAATTGAACGATGACTTTCAATTTGAAACGTCAGAATGATTGACACATCAAAAATTGTCACACGAAGAGTGCCGGATTTTGTCATCTGCCGTTTTTTTTATTTTCTGAACAGGTCAAATTGGAAAGTTTTATGAAGGATTGAATGGAGTTTGCCGAAAATTGTTTAAAAACTGTAAGTTATTGATAAATAGAGCCTAAAAGCAGGAGAGCCCGGTCATTTCTGACCAGGCTCACAATCGGAAGGACAACTGAAGGAACGCTCGGAAGGTTAGTCCAGCGCAGTGGCAAACCGCGCTCGGAGAAGTGTTGGCGGCGGGGTCTCGATTAACTGCATCAAGCTTGCCGATTTACCTTATTGCACATACCGTGCCACAACTTTTAGGGCAGGCGGCGCGTGATGTGCAATAAGCGGCAAACCTCAGCAAATATCGAGGTAAAACAAATTTTCAAGCTTAAACAGCAAGCCCAAATCCGGTAAATTTTACGGTTTGGCGCGAAATCTTTCGGCTGGCAAGTTACACTATTTGGAACATCGCTCGACCTGACGCTGCAAAGCGACGGCGTCCTGATTGTTTTGGTCGAGCTCCAGCGCCGAGCGCGAATAATTCTGCGCCTGCAGGCAATCGTTCTTTTCAAGGAAAATTTTGCCCAGCGCGACGTAAGCTTCAATCAAACGATTATCCCAGAAAAGCGCGGTTTTCAAGCTGCTGACAGCCTGTTCCATATCGCCGCGCCGCAGGTGAATATTACCGAGCAGCAGGTAAGCCGCCGCGCTCATCGGCTCGCTCGCCAGGATGCGCCGCAGGGATTTCATCGCATCGTCGTCGCGTCCGGCTTTGTAGAAATTCCTCGCTTCGATTAAAAGGGCTTCGGTTTCATTAACCGGAGCCTGCACCGGATGGTTTTGCCGTTTGATTATCACGACGCTGACGAAATCCTTACGCGGCGGCTGTTGAATACGCAGGTTTGCGTCGACGGTTTTCGAGCGCGTCCATTCGGTTTCGTATTTGGCGTAATTCGTCAAAAAGCGGCGCGCCTGATTGTCAAAGTCTGCGGCTGAGGCGTCGCCGAGTTTTTCCAGCGATTTCGCCAGCAGAAAATACGCTTCGCCGTCGGTCGGTCGCGCGGCGAGCGCGGGGCGGAGGTTTTGCGCGGCTTCCGCGAAATTACTGTTTAGAAAGAGCGCGAACCCGTAATTAAAACGCGACTGCGCGTCGTCGGGCGCGGATTCGGCGGATTTTTTCAAAAGCTCCAAGCCTTCGTTTAAAAGCGCCGCCGCCTTTTGTTTATTTTTCTTTTCGGTAAGCGAAGCCTGCACGGCGATGGCTCCGAGCGTGTTGTAAACGCTGGTCAGCTTTAAATCCTCGGCGAGCGGTCGCAAAACGGCGAGCGCCTGCTCGAAATTATTCTGCTGCCAGTAAATCAGACCCGTGTAAAACGCGGCTTCCGCATAATGCGCGTCTTCAGCCGGCACGCGCGAAAAATAATCAATCGCCTCGGCGAACTTGCGCTGGCTCAAATAAAAATGTCCGAGCTCGAGCGCGGCGGCGGCGTAAGTTCCGCCTTTTGTTTTCTCGTCTTCCGAGTAGATGCGCAGCGCGTTTTTGAAATAATTTTCGCGCGATTGCAAATCGGCTTCCGGCGTCAGCAAGCCTTTGATATACGCCTCGAAAGCGCGCGACGGAATCTTGCTCGCCGATTCGACAAACTGATTTTGCGAAAACGGCAGCGCCTTGTCGCGCTGGTACAAAATCTGGTAGGCGAGCTGACCTTCGACGATTTGCAGATTCGCCAGCGCGTCGCTCAGGTTGATGTCGCGCGTGATTTTTCGCCCGTCCGCCAGCTCTTCGCTCAAAAATCTTCCCTCGTTGACGCGGATGATTTTCGAGGTGACGCTGACCGCCGCCGCCACTTCGCCCTGCGCGGGAACGATATTGTATTTGCCCGAAATAAGGAGCGTCGCGCGGCTTTCACGCGCCAGTTTCAGAGAGGTCGCCAGGCTCGGCAAAGTTGTCAAAGGAACTTGCAGGCGGTGCTGGATTATTTTGCGCTCTTCATTCGTGACGACGTTTAAGCCCGGAACTTTCAATAAATCGGAAAGCGCGGCGGCAAAGCTTTCGCCGACCCAGTTGAATTCCGCCCTGCCCGAAGTATTCTCAAACGGCAAAATCATCACCGTGTCGGGATTTTGCGTCGC
>DATHBC010000666.1:0-2409 GCA_035296345.1 Pyrinomonadaceae bacterium
CTTCGGCGCGTCTTTCCGAATTTTCCTTGGCTTTAAGCATCGAGCAGCTGCCTTCAAAAATCGCGCCGTCTTCAATCACCAGGCGCGGCGCTTGAATGTTGCCGACGACGCGCGCCGTGCGTCCGAGCTCGACTTTTTCCGTCGCGATGATGTCGCCGTTGACCGTGCCGCCGATGCTCGCCGACGAGACGATAATATCGGCGTCGACCTGCCCGCCCGAGCCGATTATCAGGGTTCCGTTGTCGGAAATCACGCGCCCGGTCAGATGCCCGTCGACGCGGAGCATCGCCTGAAAATTCGTCTCGCCCGTGAGGACCGTGCCCGCGCCGACAAAGCCGCTCAGGCGTCCTTCCTTAATATCGCGCGCGATTGATTCGCTTTCGGTCATCGCGCCGCCGCTGCGGGCAGCCGGCGCGGATTCCTGCTGCTGATAGCCGTAAACGTTCCCCGAAGCAGCTTGCGGCTGGTATTGCTGTTGTTGTTGATATTGTTGCTGCGGTGTTTCGTTCGTCTGTTCCGTCGTCTTGGAACTGCGCCCCATTCTAATCATAATAAAAAACCTCTCCGACCCGCAGAGTGAGAATTGGAAAATTACCTGCCGCTCGCTGCCGACGCCGACGCAGCCGTTCCAATGCAAACCCGGGTCTGTTTAATTGTTGATTTTAATTTTTAAGGAAATCTAGACTTCCAGTTGGTTTCTTAATAATAGATGCTTTGCCCGGATGTGTCTAGGTTTTTAAGAAAAATTGTAGTAAAGTGGCAAGTTTGTCGGATGTCGGCTGAATGTAAATTCCGTCCGCGAATTTCTTTCAACCGGCAACCGGCATCCGACATCCGACAACTAACTCAAAATTATGTTTGTAGAAAGCAGGACGAAAACGAAATTACTGAAAAAAATGGGCAGGGCGCTCGCCGATTTTTCGATGATTGAAGACGGCGACAAGGTGATGGTCTGCCTGTCGGGCGGCAAAGACAGCTACACGATGCTGGAATTATTGCTCGACGTGCAGCGCCGCGCGCCGGTGAAGTTCGAGATTCTCGCCGTCAATCTCGACCAGAAACAGCCCGATTTTCCCGAAGACGTTTTGCCCGATTATCTGGAAAGCATCAATGTCAAATACCGCATCGTCGAAGAAGATACGTATTCGGTCGTCAAGGCGCACATTCCCGAAGGCAAAACTTTCTGCTCGCTCTGCTCGCGCCTGCGGCGCGGCATCTTGTATTCGACGGCGATTGAGGAGGGCTGCACGAAAATCGCGCTCGGTCATCACGCCGACGACATCATCGCCACGTTTCTGCTGAATCTGTTCTACGTCGGGCAGCTGAAAGCGATGCCGCCCATCCTGCGCTCCGACGCCGGAACGAACACCGTCATCCGCCCGCTCGCCTATTGCCAGGAATCGGAAATCGCCAGATTCGCCGAAGAAAAACAGTTTCCGATTATCCCGTGCAATTTGTGCGGCTCGCAGCCGAATCTGAAACGCGCGCGCGTGAAACGTTTAATCAACGAGCTGGAAAAGGAAATCCCGTTTATCCGCTCGTCGATTATGACGGCTTTATCGAACGTCACCGGCTCGCACCTTCTGGACACGGCGCTGTACGATTTCAAAAACTTCGAGCCGATTATCAAACAAATCCCGCGCGGTCACGGCTCGGTCGAAAAAGAGCTCGACGAAATCTTCGACCATTCGGAAGCAAATCTCGCCGCGCCGCAGATAAACGGCAAGGGCAGCCTGCCGGTTGTCCAATCGCTGGTTGGTTAAAGCGTCTTTCGCGCGGAAAACATTATAAAAAAGGATGAAGTCGACGCTTCATCCTTTTTTATATGCCCGCAAATTTATCTAATTGAATTTGAGAAAGACGGACGGGTCGCTGAAATAAAAAATATTGACTTTGCGCCGTTTTTAATTTATATTTCCGCGCATCGCACAAACCAAGCGTTTTTTGGAAATCGAATTTACCGTAAAATCGCCCGCGCGCGGCATTGCCTGCAATATAAAGAGTTTTCTCTTTGCCCGCTGACGGCGAACTCAAGCCTGATTTGAGCGGCGAATTTTCCAGCTTTCTTCCACCGGATTTCCTTAAAACTTCGACCCGCAGCCACCACAGAAAACTCCAATAAATACCATTATGTCAACAGGACACGCTAAAAACGTCGCCAATTTTGAAACCGTAACCATCATCCTGCTGGCTCTCGGCGCTGAATACAATCCGAGCCAGGCTTTAATTTTACTTCCCGCTCTGCAAGCGAAACTGACCGAAGCCAAAAACGTTCTGGCGGCGGTCGACGCTGCGGAAGCGGCAAAAAAAGTCGCCGTCAACGAGCGCGCCGCAGAGTTTAAAGACATCCACAAGCTCGCCGTCAATATCAAACGCGCGGCGGAAGTCGAAGTCAACGACGAAGCCTTT
>DATHBC010000667.1:0-2899 GCA_035296345.1 Pyrinomonadaceae bacterium
TGTTATTCGGGACGGCTGCCCGTCGTTTCCAGCTACACCGCGCATTTCGGCGAGGAACCGGTTTTATCGGGCACGGGCGGCGCGGGCAATATTTTTTTCGGCAACTGCAACCTGCGCTGCGTCTATTGCCAGAATTATCAAATCTCGCAGACCGGGAAAGAGCAGCGCAAAAACGAAGTGACGCACGAACGCCTGGCGGAAATGATGCTCGAATTGCAAAAGCGCGGCTGTCACAACATCGGCTTTGTCAGCCCGACGCATTTCGCGCCGCAGATGGCGCGCGCCATTTTAATCGCGGCGGAAAAAGGCTTAAATCTGCCGATTGTTTACAACACGAACGCTTATGATTCGGTCGAAGTTTTGCGCCTTCTTGACGGAATTGTGGACGTTTATCTGCCGGATTTGAAATACGCCGACTCGGCAGCCGGTTTTCAATATTCGAAAGTGCGCGATTACGCGCGCATTTCGCGGGCGGCGATAAAGGAAATGTTCCGGCAGACGGGCGACCGGCTTATCTATGATGAAAACAACCTGCTCAGGCGCGGCTTGGTCATTCGCCTTCTGGTTTTGCCGAACGATTTGGCGGAAATCCGCGAATCTCTCAGATGGATTCGCGACGAGCTTTCACCGCGGACGGCGGTTTCGCTGATGGCGCAGTATTACGCGACGAACAAAGCCGCGACCGATTCCAGATACATCCTGCTCTCGCGCCGCATCTCGGAAAGAGAATGGTTCGAAGCCGTCGCCGCGCTGGAAGAATTCGAGCTGGAAGAAGGTTTTATACAGGAATACGAATCGGCGTCGCACTATTACCGACCGGATTTTACGGACGCTGAAAAGCCTTTTAAAGATATTCGGGATTTCCGGTCGGAAGGGGAAAATTCGATATGAAAAAAAATCACTTCTTAACCCGTTTAGTTTTACCTTTCGGAATCGCTCTTTTTCTGCTGGGTTGTCAAAACAATTCGACGGCAGACGGTCAAGCTATTCAACAAAAAGAAAAGAAAATAAACACTGAAGCCAGCGAATCGGTCGATAATCCTTATGAAAAACTTCGCGATGCGGCTCTGAACACGACTCCCGAAATGCTCGGATTAAAAATTGCGAGCGATGAAACAAAGGTTTACGGAGTTGTTATGGATTTGAGTAAAGGCGACGGAATCGGAACTTTCGCCTTTTTTCAGACGGGAGATGCGAGTTTGTATACCAGTAGCGGCAGCGGCATAATCGGCGGTATTAATAATGAAAATGTTAAAAATGCCGCCGTCGCATTTATTGATAAAGCGCAGACTTTTCTAAACAGGACGACCAAAACGGAAACGACGCCGCTGCCGCCGGAAAAGACTGTAATATTTTATTTCCTTACCAATAAAGGAAAATTTGTCGCTCAGGAAAAAGAGGAAAATTTCTATAATAATACAAGCCAGTGGCTGGGTTTATATATAGAAGCGAATAAAGTTATTACCGAAATACGGCTGATGACGGAAAAGGATAAAAAATGAAAATTGGCGACACGGCACCGGATTTCAGTTTAAAGGACGGGCACGGCGACGAGTGGAATCTGTCGGAGCAGCGCGGGAAAACCGTCGTTTTATTGTTTTATCCGGGCGACGACACGCCGGTCTGCACGAAACAGCTCTGTTCGGTGCGCGACAACTGGGAGCAATACGAGGCGACGGGCGCGGAAGTCGTCGGCATCTCGACCGATTCGGTCGCGTCGCACAAGGATTTCGGCGATAAACATAATCTGACCCTGCGGCTTTTGTCGGACGAAACGGGCGAGGTTAATAAGCTCTACGGCGCAGCGTCGTGGCTGCCCGGACGCTCGGCGCGCGCCGTCGTGGTCATCGACAAAACGGGGCGCGTCGCTTATCACAAGGTGCAGCCGCTGAGCGTGTTTCGCCCGAAAGACGACGAGATTTTAGAGGCAATCAAGGAAGCGAGCGGCAAGCCGTGAGCGGTAAGCGGTTTTTGCGCCGGTTATTGTTGCATTGCATTATCGAGGAAAAAGTTTAATCATAAATCCAGCGGCAGTCGAGAACGGATAAAACCGCTCACCGCTTACCGCTCACTTTTTGGAGGAAAAATGGCTTTATTTTCGAGCGACAAATTTAAATGCGCGCGCTGCGGGCGCAAGGACGAGCAGTTGCCGTTTGCGCCGTTTCCGAACGAATTGGGCGCGCGCGTTCACAACGAAATCTGTCAAACCTGCTGGAAGGAATGGCTGCAAAAACAGAACCAGCTTATCAACCATTTCGGGCTGGACGTCTCGAACCCGGACTCGCACGATTTTCTGTTTGACCAGTTGAAAATATTTCTCTTTAACGAAGGCGTCGAAGTGGCGCAGATTGATACGACGCAGGAAGGCAATGTGAACTGGTAAACTGAAGGTAAAAAGGCAAAAGGTAAAAATATAAAACGAAACTGCGGGTTGCTTCCTGTCGGCAATCCGCTTTTTCTTTGTTTCCGGCGAAACTGTTTATTGCCCGCCTGGCGCATTTTGTTGATTGATTCCAGCCGTTTATTGAAAACTTGTCCGCCCGGCGCGCGTATCACTGTTAAATTTATTGTTTATTCCTGAGGTTTTTATTTATTCAAAGGTTTTTATTTATTCAAACAATATGAAACAGATACGCTTTCTTTTCGTGTCGGCATTATTATTATTCGTTTTATCGCTGTCGGCGCTCGCCCAGCAGCAGGGAAACGGGATAATCAGCGGCAGGGTGACTTACGGCGGCGACAACACGATTCTGCATGACGCGGCGGTGCAGATTGTTCAGCTCCGGCGCACGGTTTCGACCGACGCCGGCGGCAATTACCAGTTTGCGGATTTGCCGCCCGGTCGATACACGCTGCTGGTGCATATCGAAGGCTTTGCCGACGCGACGAAAATCGTCGA
>DATHBC010000668.1:0-1521 GCA_035296345.1 Pyrinomonadaceae bacterium
ATCGTCCTGCCCGCCGATTTTCTGCGTTCTTCGAAACCGGCTTTGTGGCGGAAATAGTCGTAAAGATTTCCGCTCGAATAATCGCGCTGAATCGAGCGACCGGAAGGCGTGTAATATTTCGCCGTCGTCAGCGTCAAGCCCGTGCCCGCTGGCAGGTTGATAATGCTCTGCACCAAGCCTTTGCCGAAAGTGTTTTCGCCGACGATCAGGGCACGGTCGTAATCCTGCAAAGCTCCGGCGACGATTTCCGAAGCCGAAGCCGAACCGCCGTTGACCAGCACGACGAGCGGGAAGTTTTCCGCCGCGCGATTGTTTGATTTCCAAGCCCGGTTGTCGATGGCGAAACGCCCGCGCTGCGTGACGATCGTATTTCCGGCGGGCAGAAATTTTTCGGCGACCTTCACGGATTGTTCCAGGATGCCGCCCGGGTTGTCGCGCAGATCCAGAACCAGCGAAGTCATGCCCTGCTGGCGCAAATCTTCGAGCGCGGTTTCCAATTCTTCTACGGTCGTGTAATTAAAACCGTTCGATAAATCTATGTAGCCGATGCCGGGGCGCAGCAGATAAGCGTCGGGAATCGAAGGCTGCGGCACGACGTTGCGGCGGATTTCCAGCGTTTCGGTTTTTAAGGTCGAGGCTCTTTCGACGGTCAGCCGGACGATTTTTCCGCGCTCGCCGCGAATCTGCTCGCGCACGTGGTAGGAAGACTTTCCGCTCATCCGGACGCCGCCGACGGCGACGATTTTATCGCCGAAGCGCAGACCGGCGCGCGAGGCGGGCGAATCGGGAAACGTCGAAGTAACGTAAGTGTCCGTCGCGCCGTCCATCGTGTAATTGACAATCGAAGCGCCGATGCCGGTGTATTCCGAACGCTGTTCTTCCAGCATCTGGCGATACTCCGCCGCGTCGTAAAAATTCGAGTGCGGGTCGAGCGTGCGCAGCATCGAGTCAATCGAAGATTTCGTCAGATGGTTGTAATTGACGCGCCTGCCGTCGACGTAATAATCATTGATGATTTCCAGCGCCTCGGCTAAATCGCGCTGGATTTGCGCCGTTCCGACGGCGTTCGGATTGGCGCTGCCGGCGAGATTTTTATTCTCCGGCGCGTGCTGCCGGTTCGGGACCGAAGCCGAAAACGAGGTGCCGCGCTCGATTTTAAACGGCTCGACTTCCATTCGCGGTAGTTGCGTCACCGGCTTTCGCGGCTGCTGCGCGAAAACGCCGGAGACGGCGAAACAGGCGATTGCCAGAACTGTTGCTGCCGACGCTCGTTTGGCGGCGGCATAGACTTCTCTCTTCATAGGTCAAAAAAACCTCAAATTTTCAGCCGGAAATGTTATAAGCGCATCTTACGCAAAGACGACCGCCGAAGGCAAGCCGGATGCGCCGCGCCGTCTGAAAATTAATTTTTATTTATGCCCTTGAAAACAATTAATCCGGCAAAATTTCCAAGTTAATTTTTGTTTTTTTTCGGCGTTTGCTTTAGTGTAGATGTGTGAAAATCAGAGAAGGAGAAAGCCC
>DATHBC010000669.1:0-2030 GCA_035296345.1 Pyrinomonadaceae bacterium
GGTCGCCAAACACATCGCGGCGATGGAAAAGCAAGGCATTTTGCAGCGCCGGCGCGAGGACGGCAGCTTCGGCTTGGCTCTGCGCGCGGAAAATCTGGCGAACGATTCGGTCTGCGAAATCGAATGGCTGGAAATCTCGGACGCCGACAGCTTCAGCGAAAACTGGGAACAGGAGTCGATTTTCGTGCCGAAATTTCTGCTCGGCTATTACGAGCCGGATAGAATCCGCGCGTATCGCGTGACGGACGACGCGATGCTCGACGAGCACATCTGCGAGGGCGACATCGCGCTGATTGAAAAACGCTCGTTCGCGCGCGACGGAGCCATCGTCGTCGCCGAAGCCGAAAGCCGCGTCTTTCTGAAACGCTTTTACCGCAACGGCGCAAACATCGAGCTGCGCTCGGCGAATCAAAATTATCAAACGATTCGGCTGTCGGCTGATAAAATCTCGATACACGGCGTTCTGCACGGTCTCTTGCGTCCGTTCAGCTAAAAAGTTAAGCTAAAAACGGAAAACGGAAAATGGAAAGTGGAAAATACGAGACTTCAGATTTTCCGTTTTCCATTTTCCGTTTTTCATTAATTTAAAGGTATATATTGTGTCAAATAACCCGACTCCGAATGCCAGCTACAGCGTCACTTTGCGCGTCAGGATACAGAACAAGCCCGGTAAATTAGGCGAGATTACGACCGCCATCGGACGGGTCGGCGGCGACATCGAGGCGATTGACATCGTCAGCGTCGGCAAGGATTTTCTCGTCCGCGACATCACCGTCAACGCTTCGAGCGAAAAACACGACGAGGAAATCCTGGGCGCTTTAACAAACATCGACGGCGTGGAAATCGTCCATACGTCCGACCGCACGTTTCTGATGCATCTCGGCGGCAAAATCGAGATGGTCTCGAAAGTTCCTTTAAAAACGCGCGCCGATTTGTCGATGGCTTACACGCCGGGCGTCGCCCGCGTCTGCGAGGCGATTCACAAAGACCCGGAAAAAGCCTTTACGCTGACCATCAAAAAAAATACGGTCGCGGTCGTTTCCGACGGCACGGCGGTTTTGGGTCTGGGCGACATCGGCGCGGCGGCGGCGATGCCCGTGATGGAAGGCAAAGCGCAGCTTTTTAAAGAGTTCGGCGGCGTCGACGCGTTTCCGATTTGCCTGAACACGAAAGACCCGGACGAAATCGTCAGGACAATTAAAAACATCGCGGTCGCTTTCGGCGGCATCAATCTCGAAGACATTTCCGCGCCGCGCTGTTTTGAAATCGAAGACAGGTTGAAAGAAGAACTCGATATTCCGGTTTTTCACGACGACCAGCACGGAACGGCGGTCGTCGTTCTCGCCGCGCTTCTGAACGCGCTGAAAATCACCGGCAAAAAAATGGACGAAATCAAACTGGTCGTCAACGGCGTCGGCGCGGCGGGCGTCGCCTGCACGAAAATCGTCATGGCGGCGGGCGTGAAAAACATCGTCGGCTGCGACCAGTCGGGCGCGCTTTACGAAGGACGCCGCGAAAACATGAACTGGGTCAAGGATTGGTACGCGCGCAACACCAACCCGGACAAACAAACAGGCTCGATTCACGACGTCATCCGGGGCGCGGACGTTTTCTTCGGCTTGTCGGTTCCGGGCGTGATTGACGAAAAGGATTTGGAAAATATGGCGAAAGACCCGATTGTTTTCGCGATGGCGAATCCGGTTCCGGAAATTATGCCCGAAGTCGCCGCCGGTCACGTCGCGGTGATGGCGACGGGCAGAAGCGATTACCCGAACCAAATCAACAACGTGCTCTGCTTTCCCGGCATCTTTCGCGGCGCTCTGAATTGCCGCGCCGCGCGCATCAACGAGGAAATGAAGCTCGCCGCCGCCCACGCCATCGCCGAAATCATCGGCGATGACGAGCTTTATCCCGATTACATCATCCCATCGGTTTTCGACAAGCGCGTCGGCGAAGCGGTCGCCGCGAGAGTCGAAGAAGCGGCGTATCAGACGGGCGTCGCGCGTCGCGAGCGCACGGACACCGAATCG
>DATHBC010000670.1:0-3419 GCA_035296345.1 Pyrinomonadaceae bacterium
TGATTCGGTATTCGGTCAAAGGAACGCGACCTTTAAAAGACTTTTCGCACGTGACGTAGCCGGCTTCTTCCAATTTTCGCGCGTGGACGCTGACGTTGCCGTCGGTCGTCTGCAAAAGGTTTTTCAAATCGCCGAACGACATCGAATCATTCGCCGCCAGCGCGCTGATAATGCCGAGCCTGAGACGCTCGTGAATCAATTTGTCCAGCTCGGTCGAAACGCTCTCCGCCGCTTTGTGAACGGCGTTCGGCTTCGGCGCGGCAGTAACGGCATCCGCCGATTCATCCTCTTTCGCCAAAGCTAAATTTCCTTTTGTTCGCATAATTTTATAAAACCACTGTCAGCCGGAATTTATCGGGCAGTTTTTTTAACTTTTGCGCCGCGCCGGTTTTCGCCTTCAGCCGCCGAATTTCCTGGCGATGACGATTCCGAAAACCACGTGCAGAACGCCGAAGCCCAACAGCATCAGCCAGTTGCCGTATTCGGCGGGCAGCAGTAACGCCGTTGCGCCGAGCGCGATAAAACACCAGCCCATAACCGGCACGGCTTTCACCGAAAACGCGCCGCCGGTCACGACCGCCGCGCCGTAGAGCAGCAGCCACGCCGGAATCATCATTTCAAAATGTCCCGCCCGCCATAACCCGAGCGTCAGAATGACGCCGCAAATCAAAGGCGGCAGAAATCCGTTCGCAAATTTTCTGGCGGGCGCGCTGGTCAGGGGCAGCCTGGCGATTTTCGATTTCTGCCACGTCGCAAACAGTCCGATGGCGAAAGCCAGCGCCGCTTCCGTCAACCAGACCGAAAGCCACGCCCGAAGGGACGTTTGATTAAACGCAATCACGCTCGCCGCAATTGCCGTCAAGCCCATAAAAATCCCGCCGTAACCCGGAACCGCCGTGAAATGCGTCGAGCGTTCCATCGTCTCGCGGATAAACCGCAGATTGTCAAACGCCCGGTCGCCGATATTTACCGGCTGTTTTGTTTCGGTTTCTTCCTTGCGAACCGCCTGCATCTTCGCCATACGTTTTGAAATTTATACCAAGTCGTTTTATTTGTCAAGAACTTTGTGTTATAAAGCCGACAACAACGGAAAACGGAAAATGGAAAATGGGGAATGGGGGAATTTAATTCTAAATCTTAAATCTTAAATCCTAATATTTTCCGTTTTCCATTTTCCGTTTTCCGTTAAAAAACCTATTTTTTCGTCTTCTTTTGTTTCTCGAAAATCTCGTTTTTGTTTTCCACGGGCGGCGCGTTTTGGTCGGCGACGGAAAAAGTCAGGCGCTTGCCCTGCATCAGAAACTCGCTTCCGTTCCATTTGTAGGCGGCGCGCGTCCAATGCGTCGGGCAGCAAAGCTGTTCTTCGTCGCCGGTAATTTTCATCGTTTCGACTTCGCCCAGAATATAACGGTCTTGCCCGTAAAGCTCGACGACGAGCTTGTCGTTTTCGGCGTAAACGTTTTTCAATCCGCCGTCGGCGCGGTCGCCGGTGCGAAAATGCCAGATTAATTCGGGCTTTTCGTCTTTCCACGTAAAAACATAGACGATTTGCGGAATCGCCGAGCCAGCCGTGACGATTTTCAAGATGACGAACGCTTCGTCCGCGCCGTCGCCGTTCACGTCGCCGTATCTGGTCGTCACGTAAGACAAGCCGATGCGCTTTTCCTCCATCCGACGCGCGCCGCCCGCCAGCACGGCGTCCTTGCCGTCGTCGTCCTGCCAGCCGCGCGGCAGCGGGTAGATGTAGTTTCTGAAATCGAAATTGCCGATTTCCGCGGCGGTAGCTTTGCCGCTTTCGTCGAGGATTTCGGCTTGCGTGTCGGGCATCTGCGGCGACGCGGCGGAATTTGAATTTTCACGGTTTGAGTTTACCGGAACCTCGGTTTGTTCAGCCGCCCTGACGGAAAGCGCAGGCGAAACGCCGGACTCATTCGCCCGGTTTTCGGCGTGGGTCGCGCAAGCGGAAAAAACGAATAAAAGGCTGAAAAGCAAGATTGATGCTTTCAAAGCGACGGAAAAATTTTTCATTTTGATTCGGCGAAAAGCCCCGGACGGATAGAAATTTGCGTCAACAGCTTAGCACGAACCGGGATTTGATAAAAGGAAAAAGTTTCGAGTTCTGAGTTTTGAGTTTTAAATTCGAGTTATGAGTTTTGAATTTGAGTTTTGAGTTATGAGTTTTGAATGAATATTTCGACCGATTCAAAACTCATAACTCGAATTTCGGAACTTTTATCAGGCTCGCGTCAGGCTGCGATATTTAATCCGGTGCGGCTGGTCGGCGTCATGCCCGAGGCGACGTTTTTTGTCGGCTTCGTATTCCGAGTAATTGCCGTCGAAATAGACGACTTTCGAATCGCCTTCAAACGCTAAGATGTGCGTCGCGATGCGGTCGAGAAACCAGCGGTCGTGGCTGATGACGACGGCGCAGCCCGCGAAATTCTCCAGGGCTTCTTCGAGCGCGCGCATCGTGTTGACGTCCAAATCGTTGGTCGGCTCGTCCAGCAAAATCACGTTTGCGCCCGATTTCAGCATTTTCGCCAGATGCACGCGGTTTCTTTCGCCGCCGGAAAGCATCCCGACGCGCTTTTGCTGGTCTGAACCGGAAAAATTAAAACGAGAAACGTAAGCGCGCGAGTTCATTTCACGCTTGCCGAGCTGAACGAGGTCCAAGCCGTCCGAGATTTCATCGAAGATGGTTTTGTCCGCGTTCAGCGAATCGCGCGACTGGTCGACGTAGCCGAGCTTAACGGTTTCGCCGACTCTGAAAGTTCCGGCGTCCGCCGCGTCCTGTCCCGTAATCAGGCGAAAAAGCGTCGTTTTGCCCGCGCCGTTCGGACCGATAACGCCGACGATTCCGCCGCGCGGCAAGCTGAATTCGAGATTTTCAAAAAGCAGTTTATCGCCGTAAGCCTTTGAAACACTGCGCGCTTCGATAACAATATCGCCCAGACGCTCGCCCGGCGGAATAAAAATTTCCAAATCTTCCGAGCGTTTTTCGCTGCCTTCGGCGACCATCTGCTCGTAATCGTTGATGCGCGCTTTCGATTTCGCATGACGACCTTTCGGCGACATCCGAATCCATTCCAGCTCGCGCTCCAGCGTTTTCTGCCGCTTGTCCTCGGTTTTCTGTTCCTGCGCCAGACGATTTTGTTTCTGCTCCAGCCACGACGAATAATTTCCTTTCCACGGGATGCCTTCGCCGCGGTCTAATTCCAGAATCCAGCCCGCGACGTTATCCAGAAAATAACGGTCGTGCGTCACGGCGATAATCGTTCCCTCGTATTTTTGCAGATGCTGTTCGAGCCAGGCGACGGTTTCCGCGTCCAGATGATTCGTCGGCTCGTCCAGCAGCAAAATATCGGGCTTTTGCAATAATAAACGACACAGCGCGACGCGACGTTTCTCGCCGCCGCTCA
>DATHBC010000671.1:0-10736 GCA_035296345.1 Pyrinomonadaceae bacterium
GTCCTTCGTGCAGACCGATAAACGCCAGCCATTGATAGAGGTTTAATTTGCCGAAAGCCGGATGCGGAAAAGCCGTGTTCGATAAATCGACCGACTCCAGGCGCGGGCGCAGGCTATTGATGGTTTCGCGCGATTCGGCGAGCATTGCCAGAGATTCCGAAATAGTCGCCGCGCCTGCCGGGCGAATCATCTCCGGCGCTTGAAAGCGCGTCGCGCGCGCCTTTTCGTGATGCTCGACGAGCGAAACCGGCGGGTTTAACGTGCCGTCGGATTCTGCCGCGCCGTTCGATTCGGCGTTTTTCAGCAGGCGAAAAACCAGCGGCACGATGCTCGCTTCGGTTTTGGCGACGTGCTCGACCAGTTCGGCGACGCTCCACGCATCTTCGGCGGGACGAAAATTCGACTCGCCGTCGGATAAATTCGAGACGGTCTGCGCCAGCCGCGCGCGCGTCGCATCAATCGAATCAAAAATTTCCGCAACAGTGTTGTAAATCATTTCTGTTTTCCTTTTCTTACAGAGCTATGGGCTGCGGGCTTAAAATCAGGCGATGCCAGCGCAGATAGCTGCGCGCGCTGTCCGCCGTGTTTTTCATTTCGCGAATATAGCCCGTTTGCAGGTAAAGCATCGCCGCGTCGCTCCATTCCAACTCGATAATCGGGTTGTAGGAAACCAGCATATTTTCGTCGGGCAGAGCGCTCGCTTCGGTATTGGTGTTTACGGGCGGCGCGTTCGCCGCGCCCTGTTCTTTAGCGCGCAGCTCGTCGTCGTATTTTTTCGAAGAAAGCAGCAGAGGATTTCTGAGCGGAATGGCGGCTTGCGTCGGCGCGTCGCCGATGGCGTCGTAAATCCGCACGTCTTTGTCGAAAGCGACGGCGACTTTCGCCGAATCGGGCGACCAGACCGGATGAACTTTTGTCAAATTATCATCGAGCAGCCGGATTCTGCCGGTTTTTTCCACCAGCCGCGGTCTGCCCGACGGCATAAACAGTTCCATCCGCTGTTCAGCCTGTATCTGCCCGAACTGCCATTCGCGAATCGTCGCCGCCAGCGTCGCCAGCGCCGCGCCGTCCGGCGACCACGCGAAATAAAAATAAATCAAGCCTTCGTTTTGCGTAATCGGCTTTAAATCGCCGCCGTCCGCGTTGCACAGGTAAATCTGCTCGGTGCGGAAAGTCAAAACCGACGCGGGCGGTTGCGGCGTTGCAGCGGCTGGCGCGGCGACGTTCGCATTCGCGTTCGCGTCCCCGCTGCCGTTGGCGTCAGTATTCGTGTCGGCGTCGGCAGAATCGGGCGCGGCGGGCGTCGGCTCGGTCAACGCCGGAGTCGGCAGCACGCCCGCCGTCGATTGATTGCCGACGCGAATCATCCCGACAAAGGCGATATTGGTCGAATCGGGCGACCAGACAATCGTGTCGGGAAAGTGAACCGCCAGCCCGCCGGGCGTGATTTTGCGCAAAAGTCTGCCGTCCGCCGAATACATGTCCAACCGAAATTCCGACTGCAAATCATCCGTCTTGTGATAAACGGCTAAAACGCGCTGTTTGTCCGGCGAGGACAAGGTTTTATCCAAAACTTCCTGCGGTCGATTCGTATCAAAATCGTTCTGGACGGCTGGAACGCGTTCCTCGCCCGCCGGCGGCTGATTGGCTGTCGCTGCGGCAGTTGACGGCGGGGGCACGTCCGGCTCGAATCGGAAATTCAGCTTCAAAGCCGGAACATCGCGCAAAGTCGCCGGCGCAACCGTCGGCGATTGAAAAATATTGCGCTGGCAAGCCGCCGAACAAGCCAGACAGATGACAAGAAGAATTTTTGAAAAGTTTCGCATTTTTTCAAATAAGATTTAAACGGCATGGACAGGAGAAACAGGATATAGGAAACCAGTTCGAGCTTAACGTCGCCTTTTATCCTGCGCTGTCCCGTCTTAATTTACTTTAAATCAGTTCCCAAATAAGCTTTATACAAAGCTTTCTGCGCGTCCGTCGGATTATCGACGGCGACGATTTTATAATTCTGCGGCTTGGTCGCGCCGAGCGTGATTTCGATTTCCCGCAGCGCGTCAAAGCGAAAAACCGTCAGCCGGATTTTATCGCCGACCTTTTTTTCGCCCAGATAAGACTGCAAAAACTGCTGGCTGGCGCGATAGCCGTCGACGGCGATGATCTGGTCGCTTGCATTCAAGCCCTGCTCATAGGCGGGCGTGTCCGACGGAATCGAGGTCACGGTCAGGCGGTCGCCCTGCTGCGAGAGATTCGCGCCGAGATACGGCTGCGGGCGTCCGCCGGTCGTCACCTGCAAGCCGATGCCGTTTAAAATCGAGTTGTAGTCGATTTCCTCGCGCCCGCGCACGTATTTCGCGAAAAAGTCGTTCAGCGATTTTCCAGCCATCATCTCCGAGATTTTCTGGTAATCTTCGGGCGTGTAATTTTTGTTTTTCTTGAAAAATTCGCCGTACAGGTGACGCATCACGTCGTCGAGCGATTTCGCGCCGTTCGAAGCGGTGCGAATTTCGATGTCGAGCAGAAAATTAACGATTTCGCCCTTGTCGTAATACGAAATCTGGTTGTTGACGGCGTTTTCGTCCTGCCGGTAATACTTAATCCAGGCGTCGAAGCTCGCTTCCTCGACGCTGGTCTGAAAGCGTCCGGGACGATTTTGCAGATTTTGAATCTGCGTGGCTTTTCCGGCGAGAAAATCCTTGTCCGTCATCAGCCCGGCGCGCTCGACCAGCAAGCCTTCGTAATAAGCCGTGCCGCCTTCGGCAACCCAGAGCAGGCGCGTGTAATTTTCGTTGTTGTAATCGAACGGACCGAGCGCGTCCGGACGAATGCGCTTGACGTTCCAGGCGTGAAAATGCTCGTGCGCGACGAGCGTCAGGAAATCCGTGTAGCGCGATTCGGGCTTAAAGCCGAACCGGTTCCATTGCAGCGCCGTCGAATTCAGATGTTCGAGCCCGCCGCCGCCGCGCAGGTTTAAAATAAAAAGATAATCGTCGTAGGGCAGCTCGCCGAAAATCTTCGCGCCTTCTTCGACGATTTTCGCCGAATCGCGCGCGATTTTCTGCAAATCGTAATTTCCCTCGCCCGTCACCACCCAGCGATGCGGCTTTCCGCGCACCTCGAAAGTCGTCTCGGCAAAATCGGCGACTTCAAAGGGCGAATCGAACAGAACATCGAAATTCTCGGCGCGAAAAGTGTTTTCCCGTCCTTCGGCTTTCGGCAAGCCGGTCGCCACCTTCCAGTTTCCGAACGGCACGACTTTCACAATCGACGGCGCGGCGAGAGCGTTTTTCGGATACATCAAAAGCGCGGCGGGCGTAAAAAAGGCGTGCTGGTCGTTTAATTCATTCGTGCGAACCGTCAATTCGTTGGCGTAGACGCGATAAGTCACGACCACTTCGCCCGCGCCTTTCGAATCAATCTGCCAGGTATTTTTATTCGCTTTCTGCCACGCAAGCGCGTTTCCGCCCGCGTCTCGCGCGGCAAAATCCTGCACGTGACGCGCGTATTCGCG
Source organism: Pyrinomonadaceae bacterium (assembly GCA_035296345.1). Lineage (GTDB taxonomy): Bacteria > Acidobacteriota > Blastocatellia > Pyrinomonadales > Pyrinomonadaceae > JALZHR01. The sequence continues at coordinate 3,512 of DATHBC010000671.1, forward strand.
GACGAGATAGCTGCCCGGCGTCCACACGGGCATCAGAATCTCCGTTTTTTCGGGCATCGCCGAAGACTTCAGACGCATTTCGACTTCCAGCAGATGCGTCCACGGTTTTGACATCGAAATCGTGTAATTGATTTCCGGCAAAACCTGTTTCGTTTCCGTGACCGTTGTCGCTGCCGTTGTTTTTTTCGGTTTGCTTTTCTTGCGCTGCGCGTTCGCTTCCTGCTGATTCATAGAAAAAATAAGGGCACAGATTAAAACTAAAGTAATTTTCCCGCCGGTTCGTAATTTCATTGCTTTGGCAAACTCCGTAATGACGTTAGGTTTTAATTTTGTTATCTTACTACAAAACAAAATTCTGAGCAGTAAGTGCCGTAAATTTAAAATTTTAATGCGTCAGGATAATTTTCCCGGAAAAACGAGCGAAACCGCGGCGACGGCAGAAAACGAAAAGTTTTTTACCAAGCCGCTGCTGATTATTTTCGTGACGGTTTTTATCGACCTCATCGGTTTCGGCATCGTTATTCCGGCGCTGCCGTATTACGTCGAGGGCGAAAATTTTCGCGCCACGCCTTTCGACATCGGGCTGCTTTTCGGCTCTTACAGCCTGATGCAGTTTATTTTCTCGCCGATTTTAGGCAGCCTCTCGGATAAATACGGGCGACGACCGATTTTGTTTTTGTCGCTGCTGGGCTCGGCGGTCGGTTATCTGTTTATCGGCTATGCCTCGGCGCTGTGGATGGTTTTCGCGGGCAGAATTATCTCGGGCGTGACGGGCGGAAACATCTCGACGGCGCAAGCCTACATCGCCGACGTCACGACGCGCGAAAACCGCGCGAAAGGCATGGGGCTTTTCGGCGCGATTTTCGGTCTCGGATTTATTTTCGGTCCGGCAATCGGCGGGATTTTAAGCCGTTACGGCATTCACGTGCCTTTTCTGTTCGCCGCCGTTTTGTCTTTCGTCAACGCGGTTCTGCTTTATTTCATTCTGCCGGAAACGGTCAAAAAGGGCGCGCCCGAAGAGACGGGAGAACGCCGCCGGAATCGCCTGGTCGAGCTTTTCGAATCTTTGCGCGACGCTCGTTTCGGAACGCTGACGGCGATTTACTTTTTTCTCGTCATGGCGTTTTCGATAATGACTTACGCCTTTGTCCTTTACACGATTTCCCGTTTCGGCTACAGCGCCGAGCAGAACGGTTATATTTTCACTTTTATCGGGGCGCTGTCGGTGATTTTTCAGGGCGGATTTTTCAACCCTCTGGTGCGCAGGTTCGGCGAAAACCCGCTGGTCATTGTCGGCTGCCTGATGATGACGGCGGGCTTTTTCACCATCCCGTACATCGCGCCCGATTCCGGCGGGCTTGGCGGTCTGCTCGCGACCGTTTCGCTGATGGCAATCGGAAACGCCGTCGCCACGCCCGCCGTGTCGAGCCTCGCGTCGAAAATATCGAGCGAAAAGGAACAGGGCAAATCGCTCGGCGTGATGCAGTCGGGCGCGAGCCTCGCCCGCGCCATCGGTCCCGCCGTCGGCGGCGTGCTGCTCAACAATGCGCTGAATCAGGTCGACAATTCCACGATTCAGAGAACCTTCTGGACGGCGGCGGCGATTATGATTGTCGCCGTCTTAATTGCGGTTTATTTTGCCAGAATGGAACAAATTAACTGAGAACTGAGAAGTGAGAACTGATAATAGCTGTCAGCCATCAGCTATCAGCCGTCATTCTCAGTTCTTACGTCTCAGTTCTCAGTTAATCTTTCGGCTTTAAAATCGTTTCCAGCTTCCAATCCTTGTCGGCAAATTCGTCTTTTGATTTGATAATCAGCCAGTTTTTCTCCTGGTTCCACATTTTCACGAGCGTGAACTCGCCTTTTAATTTTTCGCCGTAAAACGTAAAAATCAGCTTTCCTTTCCGCAGTTGTTCGGATGGCTCGGCTCCGGCTTCAAACTCGCCGCTGTCCCAGATGCGCACTTCGCCCGCGCCGTAAGTTCCTTCGGCGAGCGTTCCCTCAAAACCGATGTAACCGGTGGAATGGTCGGGCACGGCGACGGCTAATCTTTTGTCCGACGGATTCATCGAAACGCCTTTCGGCACAGCCCATGACCTTAAAACGCCGCCGATTTCCAGACGCAAATCAAAATGCAGCCGCCTGGCGTGATGCTCGTGAATGACAAAACGTTTTCGCATAAATCAATTTTAATATAAAATGTCTCGGACATTCGTATATATTATTTCGCCGCGCCGGAGAATTTTATTTATGCCCAGCTTGCAGGGACGCTTACTGAACGCCGCCGTTCGCCTTTTTATGCGGCGGCGTTACGGGTTGGACGAATACGCTCTGGTCAAGCGGGCGCGCCCCGTCTGGGGCAGCCCGCGCGTCTGGCAATGGCTTCATTCGCGCGGGCTGATTATAAAAACCGTCAGCGAAAAAGGCGTCAGCGGCGAATGGCTGCAAACCGGAGACGCCGAACGGCGGCGCGGCGCGCTTTTTTACATTCACGGCGGCGGTTTCGTTTCCTGTTCCGCCGAAACTCATCGCCCGATTACGGCGACGCTCGCGCGCGAGACTCGTCTTCGCGTTTTCAGTCTGGAGTATCGACTCGCGCCCGAGGACCGTTTTCCGGCGGCGCTCGACGACGCGTTCGCCGCTTACAGATGGCTGCTGGCGCAGGAAAATATCGAGCCGTCGAAAATCGCCGTGGCGGGCGATTCGGCGGGCGGCGGTCTGGTTCTCTCTCTGCTTCTGCGGCTGCGCGATGAAAAATTGCCGCTTCCGGCTTGCGCGGCGTGCTTTTCGCCGTGGGCTGATTTGGCTGGCACGGGCGAATCCGTCCGCGTCAACGCCGAGCGCGACGATTTGTTTTACCCGGAAAACATACAGGAATTTGCCAACGCTTATCTCGGCGAAACGCCGCCCGATAATTTGTATGCGTCGCCCGTTTCCGACGATTTTCGCGGTTTGCCGCCGATACTTTTTCATGTCGGCTCGACCGAAATTCTACTGGACGACGCGCGCCGCATTCATCGGAAAATTCAGGCGAGCGGCGGCGTCGAAGCCGGCGAGCTGGAGATTTTCGAAGACATTTTTCACTGCTGGCAGATGGCGGTCGGCTTCGTGCCCGAAGCGCGCGATTCGCTGGCGAAAGCCGCCGCTTTTATCCGGCGGCACGTTTGAAAAATTCGGGTTATTGACGAACGAAGGAGAAGAATTTAATTTATGAAAAGAGTAACGGGCATCGGCGGTATATTTTTCAAGGCGAAAAATCCGAGAGAGCTTGCCGCGTGGTACGAGAAACATCTCGGCATCAGTTTCGGCGGCAAGGTTTACACGGATTTTCAGTTTCAGCCGCAGGAAAAAGGCTGGCAGGCTTTTTCGCTTTTCGACGCGGAGGCGAAATATTTCGAGCCTTCCGAAAAGGAATTTATGATAAACCTGCGCGTGGAAAATCTGTTTGAACTGCTGGAAGTTCTGCGCGCCCAAGGCGTCCGCGTTTTCGACGAAACGGAAGACGGCGAATACGGCAAATTCGGCTGGATTCTCGACCCGGAAGGCAACAAAATCGAGCTTTGGGAGCCGGTTTAATCAATTAAGAATTAAAAATTACGAATTACGAATTGCAGGAAAGTTTGGTTTGTTCCGGAGAATTTTCTTTATTCGTAATTCGTAATTCGTAATTCGTAATTCGTAATTCAAAAAAATGATATATTCAGACAAAAATTTAGCGCAGAAAATCGAACGCAGCGAGGCGCGCAGCAATGTCGATTTTGTGGAAGCGCGCGGGCGGATGTTTCCCGAAAGCGGCGCGCAGTGGACGGAGGTCGGCGGCGCGTACGCGATGTTCGACGGCGTCGAATCGCCCCTGACGCAGACTTTCGGGCTCGGCGTTTTCGACGAAATCACGGACGCCGAGCTCGACCGGCTCGAAGCGTTTTTCCGTAAACACGACGCGCCCGTTTTTCACGAAGTCAGCCCGCTCGCCGGCTGGTCGATGCTGGAACTGCTGAACCGGCGCGGCTACCAGCCCATCGAATTGACGAGCGTTTTATACCAGCCGCTTTTGTTTGCGGAAAAAGAAAATACGCCGGATTTGCCTCTCAACCCGCAAATAAAAACGCGCGTTATCGAAAAGGGCGAAGAAGAAATCTGGGCGCGCGCATCGGCAGACGCGTGGGCGACGGAAGGCGAAGGTCTGGGCGAATTTATGCTCAACTTCGGTCAAATCAACACGGCGACGAAAGGCGGATTTCCTTTTCTCGCCGAGCTGGACGGCGCGGCGATTGCTACGGGCATGCTTTTTATTTACGACGACGTCGCGATACTGGCGGGCGCGAGCACAATTCCCGAAGGACGCCGCAAAGGCGCGCAAAACGCCCTGCTCGACGCCCGCCTGCGCTTTGCCGCGTCAAAAGGATGCACGATTGCGATAATGGGCGCGATGCCCGGCAGCCAATCGCAGCGCAACGCCGAAAAAAACGGTTTCCGCATCGCCTACACGCGCACGAAATGGCAGCTCGTTAAATAAAAAAGTTCAAGGTTCAAGGTTCAAGGTTCAATGTTCGAGGTTCAAAGTTCAAAGTCAAAGTTCCAGGATTAAAGTTTCAGGTTTAAGTTAACTAATTATTAATCTTTAAACTTTGAACTTTGAACTTTGAACTTTAAACCTGGAACTTTGAACTTCGAACCTTGAACTTTTTTTCCCGCTGGAGCAACTAATTTTGCGGCTCGCCTCATCTAGTTTCGTGAACGCGCGGAAAGCGCGTAAAGCCTTGTAGAATGCAGCAGTTTCAAGCAATCTGCAAGGCTCTTTTTGTGTCTGAATTCTGTAAATTAATCTCAAAAGGAGAAAATGTAATGATGAATAAATTTATCAGGGCAATCTGCCTTTCCATTGTTTTGAGCGTCGCCGTTTTTGCTCAAACGGACGACTCCGACGAATACAACAGGAATGAATTTTACGTCGGCTATTCGCACCAGCAGGTCGACGAAGGAAGCCGCCGGAATCTGAACGGTTTTGAAGGCTCTTTCACGCGCAACGTCAAACGTTATGTGGGCATTCGCGGAATGGTTTCGGGCGCTTATGAAAGCACGACGCTGCAAGGCGCGGTTCCGAGTCCGGCGGGCGGGTCATACGAGTTTCGACAGGACTTCAATCGTTCGGTTTACAATTTTCTGGGCGGCGTGCAGTTCAAGGACAACGCCTCGAAAGCCCGGTTCAAGCCGTTCGCCTTCGCGCTCGGCGGCGTCGCCGTCAATCGCGCGCGGTTTAAAAATTTCGCCTGCACGTCCGGAAATTGTCCGACCGGCATTCCGGTTTTTAACAATACGACTTTTACCGATACCGGCGTCGCCGGTTCTTTCGGCGGCGGTCTGGATATAAAAATCAACGACAAAATCGACTTTCGCGCCGTTCAGGTCGATTACAACCCAATTTATTCCAACAGCCGCGTCGATAATAATTTCCGCATCGGCGTCGGATTTGTTTTCAAATAAAGGGCGAAAAGGGAAAAGGGAATAAGCGATTAGGTGTTTATGCTTTATAACCCAATCGCTTATTCTCTTAATCACCGATTCTCTTAATCACTTATTCCCTTCAATAAACGATAACTTCTTCCCTGACTTTTCCTTTTTTAATCCTGATAATCCAAATCTTGTCGTATTCGTTTTCCGCCAGCGATTTATATTTATTTTGCTTGATGAGCAGGTTAGCCAGCGCGGGCGTCGTCGAATTATGCCCGGCGACGACGATGCTTCTGACGCCGGACGCCATCATTCTGTTGACCAGCTCATTCAGCTTTGTGTGGTCGTAAATCTGAATCATCGTCCGGTAAGGCGGGTTTATACGCTCGGCAAGCGGCGTCACGGTATATCTGGTACGTTTGAAATTAGAAGAATAAATCGCCTGCGGCTTGTATTTTCCGATTGTTTTAACCAATCGTTCCGCCCTTTCCTTTCCCGCCGGCGCAAGCTCCGGGTCGGGGTCGTTCAATTCGTCGGAAAGGTCTTTCTCGGCGTGCCGCAGCAGAATAATCGTGATTTCCCTTTTCTGCGCGAAAAGGTTATCGGCGGCAAAAGCAAACAAAAACAAGCCTAAAAAAAGTGAAACGAGAATTTTCATATTATTTAATCCAGATAAAAATAATCTGTTATTCCTTTTCTGCACTAGCCCAAATATTGAATATAGGTTTGCCGTCCGACACCGCGCTTTCGTCCAAGTATTTCCGAATCACAAAAGATTTAGCATTCTCACAACTTCTTAAAACGAATGCTTCCCAAGTTTCTGATTTAAGTTTATCTGCCGAGAATATGTTGCTCGTTGCCTGGAGCGGCTTGTTCTTACCCTTAAAGAAGAAAAATTCTATTCCATTAACAGCGATTTGAAACTCTCTAAAAACTTCAATAACAGATAAAGCATCATCTTTTTCCCATGCAGCTTCTTTATCCGACATTTGAAAAGAAGAAGTTTTTAGATGTTGAGAGAGTTTGTTCCAAACGTAAATAGAAAATTGTGTTTCTTCCATCCGATTTTTATTAGTCTCGAAAAGGGTCGTTTTTGAGACGGTTTTCAATTATTCCATAAACGGGCATTTTTGAGACGTTTTTAGCAAACATTCAATTCCCAGGCTATCTTTACAAGTTTCTTATTCCGAAAGTAGAAATTTGCATAGCCGTCTTTTATGTAATAAGGTAAATTTTCCAAGCCTGCATCTTTTCCCGGTTTATTATTCTGACCAAATCTTTTCTGCACGCCTTTTATACTTTCACCGGTTCTGATTCCTGATGTTATCCATTTTGGAGAAGTAACTTTCATAGAAGCTACGAAAAAGTATCGGTTATCATTATCTTGAATAAGTTCAATAACTAATCCTGAATAGCGCAAAGTCAGCGATGGATTTCCCTGGTCGCAGGGAAAACTGCCGCTTTTCCTACTTGATAAGGGCTTACCGAGCTTTCCGAGCACAGTAGAGTATGTCGTGCCGATTCCAACGCCTTTTACTTTCAAATCAATTGTCTGTGCTGACGCAGTTAGCGATAAGGTGAAAAAGGCAAGCAGAATGAAGAATAAAAAACGTTTCATATACTATAGTCAAAAGTGTTTCAAAAAGGGGCGTTTTTGAGACATATCTTATCATAGCGCCGCAAAATCAGGAGACTATTTTTATTCCGCTTAATTTATGATATTCACGCTCGGAGTTTTTTATTCCTTTTCCAGCATTTCCCTGACAATCAG
>DATHBC010000672.1:0-2614 GCA_035296345.1 Pyrinomonadaceae bacterium
AAAGGCGGAAATCCCGGATTCTCCGCCTTTTCCCCAGCCATCCTCGTTCAACAAAATATTATTTCGGCGCGAACATCGTGTCGATTTCCGCAAGCAGTTTCGAGAGGGCTGGATTTCCGGTGTCGCTTTTGTCGCGCGGGCGCGTGGCTCTGATTTTGATGAATCTGTTTTGGCGCGCGAGGATATAGATTTTCGAAGTTAAATTCTGTCCGCCCGCGCTCAAATTATAAAGCGCGGGCAGCACTTTCACCTTTTTTTAACTCGTCTTTGAGAAAACCGCGAATTTAAATGAATGCGGCTTTAAAAAAGGAGTTCATTGTTAACAATCAATTTGGAAACCTTAAACTCGAAATTGCGCTGTAGCAGAGACCCGTAAGGATTTTTGGGGTCTTCCAGAAACGTGTTATTAAATGCCAGTTTGAAACTCTGATTTTCCGGCGTCAGCAGTATATTACCTTTCCCGTCCTTTCGCGGAAAAAACAGCACAGCCGATTCGCCCGCGCGCGTCGGAGCGATAAAATGCGCCAGTTGACGCTGTTCGCCCTTGTCGTTGACGAGCTGAATATTTCCCTTCAAATCTTCCAGCCTCAAAGTCTGGAACATTCCATCGTCGACGCCCTCGCTCGACGATTTTCTGTATTTCGTCAGCGTGACGACATAATAATTTTTACAAATCGGGCAGTCGAGAAATTCCTTTGTCCGGGCGTCATACTGGGCGCGTTTCTCTTCACTCATTTTGTCGTAACCGGCTTCGATTTGCTGGAGCCGCACCAGAGCCTGACGCAGAGGCAGCCCCGATTGCAGCCTGATAACGATCGGCTGCGGAGCCATCTGCCGCGCCGTCCGTCCCCATTCCGCCCTGCCGAGCCTCTGGTCGGATTGTTCGAGAGTGCTTTGCGCGCGTTCGGCGGCGGCGGTTCCCTGAGCCGACTGGTAGGACTGCGCCCAGGGCGAGCCGTCTAAAATTTTCAGGGCGGATTCCTTATCCCATTGCTGAAAAGGTTTTTCCCACGTTTTTTGGGCGAAGGCGGAAGATGCCGCCAAACCCAGGACAAATACTAACAGAACCAGTTTATTTAACTTCATATTTTTTTTACTTCTCAAGCGTGAATTTTGCAGGTTTGCGTGAAAAAAATACCTTAAATGATTCTACAAATCAAGTCACAAGCCATTTATTAAAAATCCAGCTTATCATCTATTAACATTTTAGAGACATCTAACTCGACCTCTTCCATAGACTCTTCTCTCCACAAATTCGCTTTAAGATTGGGCGTCATTTTTTAGTGTCTGTCTTTATTATCTGATAAACCGACGGGCGCAATTTTCAAATGATTTCGCCAATCAAATCGTATTCGTGCGCTTCGGAAATGCGAACGTCGTAAATCGCGCCGATTTGCGGCTCGAAATTTTCGGGCATATCGTTGATTAAAATATAACCGTCGATTTCCTGCGCCTGTCCTTCGAGGCGACCTTGAAAAAGCAAATCGGATTCCTGCGCGACGCCTTCAAATAAGACCCTGAAGGTTTTGCCGACTTTCGCTTTATTTTTGCGCCTGGAGATTTTCATTTGTTCCTTCATCAAAGCGGAGCGGCGGCGTTTGGCGGTTCTGGCGTCGACCTTGTTCGGCAAATCGTAGGCGGGCGTGCCTTCTTCGTCGGAATACGTGAAAACGCCGACGTTGTCGAATTCGCAGTTGCGGACGAAAGCCATCAGTTCTTCAAAATCTTCTTCCGTCTCGCCGGGAAAGCCGGTGATAAAAGTCGTGCGAATCGTAATATCGGGAACTTTTTCGCGGACGCGGGCGATTAATCTTTCCAGACTTTCGCGCGTTCCGCCGCGCTTCATCAATTTCAAGACGTTGCGCGAGGCGTGCTGCAAGGGCATATCGAGATATTTAACGGCTTTCGGCGTCTCGTTGACGGCGGCGAGAAAAGCGTCGGAAATGTGCGTCGGGTAAGCGTACATCACGCGAATCCATTCCAGTTCTTTAATCTCGCCGAGCGCGCGAATCAGTTTCGCCAGCGCATCGACTTCGCCTAAATCCTCGCCGAAACGCGAAGAATCCTGCGCGATTAAAACGATTTCCCTGACGCCCTGCTTTGCCAAATCTTCCGCTTCTTTCAGAATCGAACCGAATCTCCTGGAACGAAAAGAGCCGCGCATCAGAGGAATCGAGCAAAAAGCGCACGGTCGGTCGCAGCCTTCGGCGATTTTGATGAAAGCCGTGTAGGAATCGGTCGCGCGGTAACGCGGCGTGTCGAAATCGTAAAGATAAGTCGCGGTCTTGTTGCCGATGTTCAAAAGCGGAAGCTCTCGAAAATTCTGACTCTCGTCGGCGGCTTTTAAAATATCGTTTATCTGATTCGTGCCGATAAAAGCGTCGACTTCGGGCAGCTCTTTCATCAAATCGTCGCGGTAACGCTCGACCAGGCAACCGGCGACGACGACGCGTTTTGCCTTTCCCTCGGCTTTCAGCGAAGTCGCTTCGAGAATCGCCTCGACCGATTCCTGCTTGGCGGATTCGATAAAGCCGCACGTGTTGACGACGACCACGTCGGCGTCCGCTTCCTGTGATGTAATCTCGTAATCGGCTTCTTTTAATTGTCCCATCAT
>DATHBC010000673.1:0-3061 GCA_035296345.1 Pyrinomonadaceae bacterium
GAAACGATTCGACGACGAAGCCATGAGAAAACGTTTCGACCCGAATCCGACGCCGACGCCTTCGCCGACGCCGGCAGCATCGCCGTCCGCGTCGCCTTCGCCCGCGCCGACGCCGAAACCCGGACAATTAAAATTCGAGCAGATTGCCGAACAGCTCGATAAATTTCTGCTCCAGGCGGGCGCTGCCGTGCGGATTAACGATGCGCGCCGCGACCACGGTCAGATTCGGGCTTTCGACAACGAGACTTACGACGTTTCGAAAGTCGTGCCGACAGTCGTGATGCGAAACGAAGATTACGGGCGCATCTACCGGCTGCTGTCGGGCGGCAACACGGTTTCGCTCGAATTCGACATTCGCAACCGCTCGATTCCGGAAGGCGCAACTTCTTATAACGTTATCGGCGAGATTTCAGGCAGCGATAAAAAGGACGAAGTGATAATGCTCGGCGGGCATCTCGATTCGTGGCACGCGGCGACCGGCGCGACCGACAACGCCGCCGGCTGCGCGATTATGATGGAAGCCGCGCGCATTCTGAAGGCAATCGGCGTCAAGCCGCGCCGGACGATTCGCGTCGCCCTGTGGTCGGGCGAAGAACAGGGGCTTTTAGGCTCGCAGGCTTATGTGAAAGAAACCTTCGGCTCGTTTGAAAATCCCAAGCCCGCTTTCGAAAAATTCGGCGGTTATTTCAACGTCGATACGGGCACGGGCAGAGTGCGCGGAATGGCGGTTTTCGGTCCGCCCGAAGGCGCAACGGTTTTGCGGGAAATTCTCGCGCCGTTTGCCGAAGACGGCGTGGCGGGAGCCGTCAGCACCAAAGACCGCAGAACCGGCGGCTCAGACCACACATCGTTTAACAATGCCGGGCTGCCGGGCATCGGCGTCGCGCAGGACCCGATTGAATATTTCACGCACACCTGGCACACGAATCTCGACACTTACGAGCGAATCGTCGAAGACGACGTGAAAAAAGCGGCGATGGTCATTGCCGCTTCGGTTTACGCGCTGGCAATGAGAGACGAAATGCTGCCGCGCTTTAAAGCCGCGGAAATGCCGAAGCCGCCCGCGACGCCGACGCCGACGCCCGCCCCGACGAACGCGCCCGCAGCATCGCCGTCTCCGGCAGCGTCGCCGCGCCCGCGCTAAAAAGAAGTCAGCCACGAAATTTCACGAAAAGACACGAAAAAGAGTTAAATAATTTTCGTGTCTTTCGTGTTTTTTCGTGGCTATTTTTCAGCGTCTTGAAATTTTTCTTAATCTCCGCCGGTCATCGCCGGCGGCGGCTGGCTGGTAAATTCGCGCCAGCTTAGCGGCTCGCTGCCGTCGTCGAGGCGAATCATCGAAATCGCGCCCGGCGCGGGACAAACCAGATAACAGAGATTGCAGCCGACGCATTCGTGTTCATCCACAATCGGAAACCGTTTTCCGTCGACTTCCGTGAAATCTATACATTGATGCGCGCCGTCCTCGCAGGCGATGTGACACAGATTGCAGCGAATACAATTCTCGTTATTGACGCGCGCCACGGTTTTATAACGCAAATCGAGATTTCCCCAATCGGTGACGCGGCTGACGGATTTTCCGACAATATCGTTAACGGAAGCGAAACCTTTTTCGTCCAGATAATTATTCAAACCGTCAATCATATCCTCGACGATGCGATAGCCGTAATGCATGACCGCCGTGCAGACCTGCACGTTCGACGCGCCGAGCAGCAGAAATTCGACCGCGTCGCGCCACGTATTGATGCCGCCGATGCCCGAAATCGGGATGTTGATTTCCGCGTCGCGCGCCAGTTCCGAAACCATATTCAGCGCAATCGGTTTGACCGCCGTTCCGCAATAGCCGCCGTGCGCCGCCATGCCGTTGACGTTCGGATACGGAATCATCGTGTCGACGTCGACGCCCATCACGGAATTTATCGTGTTTATCAGCGACAGCGCGTCCGCGCCGCCTTTTGTCGCCGCGCGTCCCGGCGGAATGATGTTCGTCACGTTCGGCGTCAGCTTGACGATGACGGGCAATTCCGAAACCTCTTTGACCCATTCCGTGACCATACAGGTGTATTCGGGAACCTGTCCCATCGCCGCGCCCATTCCGCGCTCGCTCATCCCGTGCGGGCAGCCGAAGTTCAGTTCAAAGCCGTCCGCGCCCGTGTCCTGCGCCCGCTTGACGATTTCGTGCCAGGCTTCGCGCTTCGATTCGACCATCAGGGAAACGATAACGGCGTGGTTCGGATATTTCTTTTTGCACTCGTAGATTTCCTTCAGGTTGACTTCGAGCGGTCGGTCGGTAATCAATTCGATATTGTTCAAGCCAATCATCCGGCTCGCGCCGTTGTCTAAGGACGCCAGCCGCGAGCAGACGTTGACAATCGGCTCGCCCAGCGTCTTCCAGACCGCGCCGCCCCAGCCCGCGTCAAAAGCCCTTTCGACCATCGAACCCATATTCGTCGGCGGCGCGCTGGCGAGCCAGAAAGGATTCGGCGATTTGATTCCCGCGAAATTTACACTTAAATCTGCCATAAAATTATTCTCTCGGTTGAATTTATTGCTTACCAATTAGTTAAGATTATGTATTGAAAAGATGGATTTTCTCAGCTTTTATACTATCTTCAACTTCTTTAGCTTTTTCTCTAGAGATAGTTTCCATTGTTCTATATTCAAGCTCTTTCCAATTTTCTAAAATATAATCTCTCTTTTTTTTATTATTCCTTTTTCCTGTACCAAAAGGGGTTGGGTAAAGTGATTTCATTCGTTGCTGGCATTGCTTTCCGATACCGAACAAGATTAATTGACTGGTTTGTTTATTTCTAATTTGATAAACGCCTGAATTTTCAGGAGCTAAAATCTTTCTACATTCTTTCGGTTCTGGCATCTTTTGCCATTCTGTCCAAGTGCTCTCTACCATATAAACCATTAAACCTTCTCAAGTTTTTCCTTCAAAGCCCGCAAAAATTCCTCGTTGTTCAAAATATCGTTTTCGATGCTGCTCGTCGACTCCTCCTCCTGCGAATCGTTTTCCATAATGCGTCGCAGTTCGTTGTTGATTTGCGTTTGATAC
>DATHBC010000674.1:0-2860 GCA_035296345.1 Pyrinomonadaceae bacterium
TCAGAACAAAAGCGGCGCGCAGTTATGAAAAACTGTCCGAGGCAATTTCAGAAGGACTGAAAACAATTACAGCCGCGGATACTAAGAACTGGGTTAGGCACTGCGGCTATGTATAGCTTTTATTTGAAACTTGCTCTAAAACGTTGAGTTTCGTTTTTATCCTGTTCTATCCTGTTAAATTATCCGTGTTTATCCGTGTAAATCTGTGGTTTCACTCTTTCGCGTGTTTCGCGGGCTGAATTACTTAAGATTTTCCGCTACGTTTATCAACAGATGCGGCTCGATTTTCGTTTTGTAGAAAAGGACGTTTTCGCTTTCCCACAGCGGTTCCTCGCGGCTGCCGCGCAGCTCGTGCGAGGCGACGAAAACGAATTGGCGAAAATCGGCGGCGCGAAATTCTTCCAGACGATTTTTCAGAGATTTCGGCGTCCAGAAACCGAGAACGTCAGTGTAAATTTTTTCGTTTCCCGGCGAGATTAAAACCAAATCGGGAATAAAAGCCGTTTTGCCCAAATCGACGACTTCGCGGTTCGCTTCCAGCCGCCAGAGGGTTTCGGATTTTTCCCAAGCCTTTTTCAGCTTTTCGATGTCCGGATTTTTATACGGCGGCTCGTCGAAATAGCAGGAATTCAGCTCGGTTTGCTCGCTGGAAATCTCGTAAAAAAGATTGCCTTCCTTATGCGCGATTTCGGCGCGCAGTTTCCAGCCGGAACAGAGCAGCAGCGCGGGCAGAAAGACAGCCATTCTGATTCCGTATTTCTGCGAGCGATGAAAAAGCGACGCCGCGCCCGTCAGCGTGATTTCGTAACCGTTCACGGCGTTTCCCGCGACGGAGTGAATCAAGCCGAAATGTTTTATCCAGCCGAAAATCGCGCGGTAATCAGCCGAATCGGCGGGCGCTACGCGGATTTTCATCTCGACGCATTTATAAAGCAAAGCCTGCGCCTGCGCCAGATTGTAGCGGTCGAGCAAATCGACGGGCGCGATGGATTCAAAAGAAATTAATTTCTGATTGCCGGACAAATCGGCGTAGAGATTCGCGCGAATCGTTTCCGCGTCCGTGCCGAATTCTTCGGCGACAAGCCGCAAAACTTCCTCGCGCTGCGCGGAATCGGGCACGACCGGCTGAAATTTCCGCGCTTCGAGAAAGACTTTTTGGCGAATTTCTTCCGGCGCGGCGACGCTCGCGGTTTCAAACTCGCACCTGTCGGTCAGCAACTTGATAAAACCGCGCAGAATTCGATAATCCGTTCCCGTGCCGACGTATTCTTCAAGCTCGGCTTCGAGTTCGGCGCGCGTTCCGCTGCCTTCAAAATCCTCGAAAATCGCGATTAAATTTTCGGCGTCGCGCAAAAATCCGGCGTCATCGGCGGTAGGAATCAGCCGCGGCAGAATTTTATCGCCGCGCCGCCAGTTGATTGCTAAATCGGAAGTCAACATTATGTTTCAGAGGCTCGCGTCTGTTCGGTCTTTGCGGCGGATTCGACGATTGGGGCAGCAGCGAAAAATCCGGGCAGGAAACGTTTTCAGTTACCGGCAAACGGAGTTTCGTTTTTTTATCAAACGGCGTAACGGCATAAATCGTCGACCGAAAAATTACCGCCGCAGAAAATTAAAACGACGCTGCTGTTCGGATTAAATTGATTTTTTAAACGCGAAGCCGCCGCCAGCGTGCAGGAAGCCGACGGCTCGGTCAGGACTTTTAATCGTTCGAGAATAAATTGCAGCGCTTCGACCGCTTCTTCGTCGGAGACGACCGTGACGCTTTCCAGATATTGCTGCGCCAATGCCAGAGTCGCGGGCGAAACCGCCGGCGCGCCTAAAGTTTTGGCAATCGAAGTAATCGCCGCCAGTTCGACCGGCTGCCCGGCGGCGAGAGCCTGCGACATCGCGTCCGCGCCGATTGTTTCCACGCCCCAAATCCTGACCTGCGGTTTATTTAATTTAATTGCCGTCGCCGCGCCGCCCGCTAAACCGCCGCCGCCGATGCTGACGACAACATCCGTTACGTCCGGCGCATCTTCCAGAATCTCCAAACCGACGGTTCCCTGTCCCGCCATCACCAGAGGGTCGTCAAACGGATGAACGAAAATTCGACCTTCCGCCTCAAAGCGTCTGATTTCGGCGAAAGCCTGCGCGATGGTCGGCTGCAAATCGACCTTTGCGCCGTAACCGAGCGTTGCTTCGACGTAATTTCGCGGCGTCGAAGCAGGCATCAGGATAACCGCGTCGATGCCCAGAACGCTGGAAGCATAGGCGACCGCCTGCGCGTGATTTCCGCCGCTGACGGCAACCACGCCGCGCTTTTTTTCTTCGCCGGACAAGCTCAGCAGTTTGTTGAAGGCTCCGCGCACTTTAAACGCGCCGGTTTTCTGAAAAAGCTCGAACTTGACGAAAACATTTGTCCCCAGTTTTTGGCTCAGCGCGTGGCTGTATTCAAGCGTCGTCCGTTTGACAAACGGCTTTATACGCTCGCGCGCCTGTTCGATGGCGTTAATGTCCATAATTTAATTCGCGGTTTTGCCAATCAGCCCGGTGAGGCAAAACCGCTTTTAGTGAAAAAACTTCTCGAATGAAACAATAACTTTTGCAGGGCTTCTTTCAGACAACCTCGTTATTATTTTCAAGCCGACAAAAATTTAGTCAGCATACTTTCATCGACTTTCCGCTTTGACGAATCTAATCTGGACTAAATTCATCTGTAATCTTACTATATTTAATAAATTGGAAAGAAATTTAATTACAGTTTACACCATCGGTCACGGGCGGCACGCCTGGATTGATTTTCTGAAGCTGCTGCAAAAATACGAAATCCAGTTTTTGGGCGACGTGCGGAGCGTTGCGCGTTCGCGCTGGGTAC
>DATHBC010000675.1:0-2515 GCA_035296345.1 Pyrinomonadaceae bacterium
TGTCATTAATAAGTAACCCCGTAAAAGGCGGCGCTCGTCGGTTGCCGCCCGTGTTTGAGAAAAACCGTGAGCTTCACCGGACACATTCTCAAAAAAAAAGAAGCTTGCCGTTTCAGGCAGGCTTCTTTTTTTTAACAAACGATTTTCTTCTTTATTCTTTCGGCGCGTTTTCCCTGATTTCCTTAAACCGGTCGCCGACCTTAAACATCAAATCGGCTTTTTTCCCGCCGAAACGGGCGATGACCAGATTGACCTGTTCGGGAAAGCTTTCAAACAAAACGGTGTTTTGCAGGCTCGCGCCCGACAGGCTTTCCGCCGAAGATGTTTCGACGTAAACCCAGACGGCATCGACTTCCATCTCTTTACCGACCCATTTCAGCGCGAGCGGCTCGCCGTTTTTATTTTTGAGAACGAAGTTATCGCTCAAATAACCGAGAATCTGCTTATCGACATCGGGAGTTTTTTCCAGGTCGACGCGCTTTCCGGTTTTTTGTTCGAGCGCGGGCACGAGGTCGTGCGTGAAAAGCTGAATCGAAATTTCGACCAGTTTTTCCTTCTCGTTATAATCCATCCGCGTCAGGCTCATGTGATAACGATGCGCGGAAATAGTGAAAAACGAAAAGTGAAAAGTGAAAAGCGCGAGAACAAGCAAAACGCCCGCGAATCTAAAAATCAGATTTTTCCGCAATAATGTTTCTTTCATTCCTCTTCCTTCACTTTTCACTTTCAGTTATTCACTTTTCACTTTCAGTTATTCGCTTTTCACTCGTTTAATTAGCTTTCGAGCCGCTGAAGGTTGTCGTGCCCTGCGGCGAGACGACCGAGCCGCTGATTTGATTGCCGGTTGCCTGCCCGGTAAACGTCAGCTCGACCGGCGTTGTCGTTTTCAGCGTAAATCTGCCGTTTTCCATCACGCCGCTGCTGATCTGAATCGTGCCGGTCTGCGACGATTCGATTGTTCCCGAGATGGCGTTTCCCTGCTGCGTCAGATTCAAAACGACGTTAATCGTTTGCCCGCCGGCATCGACCGCCAGATTCCATCTGCCCGCCACGTTTGCCGCGCCGGGCGTATTTGTCTGCTGCGCGCGGTTCGGCTGACCTTGTTTGAAAATCTGGAAGCGCGTCGGAACGGTGCGGCGCGGGAAAAAGTTGTTGTTTAAATCCGCGTCCGCCGTTTCCAGGTTCGGGTCGAGCGTGATGGCTTTCGCCTCTTTGCGCGTCACGATTAATTTGGAGACTTCCCAGTTATTGTACCGCCAGATTTCCACCGGGACGCGAACTTCCTCGCTCGTGCCGTCCATGTATTCGACCTTGAAAATCAGCGGCATCACCAGCCCGCCGACGTTTTTCAAATCGACCACGTAGAAATAATAGTTTCCGGCGAGCAGGGCTTTTTCCCTGTCGTTCAGGCTGGAATAAAACGCCTGATACGATTGACGCTCCTGCTCGGTGACGCGGAAACGGTTGTTTTCCGTGTCGTTATACATATCCCGCAGGCTCGGATACTGGTCGACCCGCAGGGGCAGACCTTCGTTGCGCTGCTGCGATAAGGTGCGCGGCTCGGCGTTCGCCTGCTTGCGCTGAAGCTCTTTCTCGGTGTCCGGGTTTTTCGTGTCCATCTGGAAAAGGCGGACGTTTTCGATGGAAATATCCACGTGGTCGGTCGAATAAAACCAGCCGCGCCAGAACCAGTCGAGGTCGACGCCCGAAGCGTCTTCCATCGTGCGGAAAAAGTCCGCCGGCTGCGGTCGCTTGAATTTCCAGCGGCGCGAATATTCCTTGAAAGCGAAGTCGAAAAGGTCGCGTCCCATCACGGTTTCGCGCAGGATATTGAGCGCGGTCGCGGGTTTGCCGTAAGCGTTGTTGCCGAACTGCAAAACCGATTCCGAGTTGGTCATAATCGGAACCTGATTTTCCGACAGCATGTATTCGGTAATCAGTTTCGGCTCGCCGCGCCACGAAGGATAATTTTTCTCCCATTCCTGCTCGGCTAAATACTGCAGAAACGTGTTTAAGCCTTCGTCCATCCAGGTCCACTGGCGCTCGTCGGAATTGACGATCATCGGAAAATAATTGTGCCCGACTTCGTGAATGACGACGCCGATTAAGCCGTATTTCGCCTGCGATGAATACGTTCCGTCCGGGTTCGGGCGCGGACCGTTAAAGCAAATCATCGGGTATTCCATGCCGCCGACGTGGCGGTTGCTGACCGAAATCGCGGTCGGGTACGGGTAATCGAACGAATAGCGCGAATAGACGTTTAGAGTATGAATAATCGCGTGCGTCGAGAATTTGTCCCAGAGCGGGCTGGCTTCCTTCGGATACAGCGATTGCGCCATCACCTTGTTTCCGCCGACGTTATGTCCCTGCGCGTCCCAGACGAATTTGCGTGACGAAGCGAACGCGAAATCGCGCACGTTGTCGGCTTTGAAAACCCAGGTTTTTTTGCCGGTCGGCTTGCTCGCTTCGTTCGCTTTCGCTTCTTCGTTGGTAATGATTTTCAGCGGCTCTTTCG
>DATHBC010000676.1:0-2979 GCA_035296345.1 Pyrinomonadaceae bacterium
TTCCGTCCAATTTAGCAAAAAAAGCGGTTTTAGATAAACTGCATCGGAGCTATCCGGAACTTATTTTTCTCGTCCAGGTCAGTTCCGATAACGACATCGATGAATTGGTCGTTGCCGGAGGCAAGAAATTGATGCCTCCGCTCGACATTCCGAGGGTTAGGGATTTAGCCAAGCTGGAAACAGACCTTAATAATATTTTTCGATAAATTTTCAAAAGTATGAACGAAAACAATGGAGCACACAGCTACAAACAATTTTTGAATTGGGAGCAAAAAACGCCGCAGACGGAGACAGAAGAATTCCGTCTCGACCAACGCGAGGGACCTGTTTATCTACCGGACCCGGAATTACATCTCGTGACGGAAATAGCCATCGTCACCGGGCGTCCTCTGCTGCTGACCGGCGAGCCCGGCTCAGGTAAATCTTCTTTCGCCCCCTTCATCGCCAGAAACCTCGACTGGCGTTATTACGAATATAACGTGACGGGGCGGACGGAGGCGAAAGATTTGCTCTGGCGTTTTGACGCGCTGCGAAGATTGAGGGATGCGCAGGTTGGGACCGGCAAAACACTGCCCGACTCGGATTACTACATTACGCCCGGAGTTTTGTGGTGGGCTTTTGATTACAAAGGCGCGCAAGCCTTTTACGAGGGAAACAAATTTGCCGGCGGAAAAAACTTTCCCGTCCAAAAAAGCGAAACCGATCCATTGACGGAGATAAACCGAGCCCGTAGCGGCGACGGCACCGTCGTCTTGATTGACGAGATAGACAAAGCAGACCCAAACGTGCCCAACGACCTGTTGGAGGTGATCGGAATGAACAGCTTTAAGATAGATGAAACCGGTCAGATTATCAAAAGAAAAATTCCTTCGCCGAAAATCAAGCCTGTCAGACCGAGCGATTACGGTAATTTGTTGATCGTCATTACCACAAACGAAGAACGGGATTTGCCGCCTGCGTTTATCAGGCGCTGCGTCGTTCACCAGCTTAAAGAACCGGACGAGGAGTCCCAATTGATTGCCAAGTGGGGACAGATAGCCGCACTCCACGCCGGCGAAAATATAAGAGCGCATTCTGAGGGCGAGGCAATAGTCCAGAAACTGGCGGAAAGGTGCTGGGCTTTAAGGCAGCAGACAGTCAATGAAATTCGGCGCAGCCCGAGCGTCGCCGAATTTCTGGATGCCCTGCGGACTTGTTTCCGGTTAAAAATAACGCCCGATTCCGAAGTCTGGAACCGAGTTGAGCGCAGCGTATTGTTAAAAAGCTATTCACAGGGCTTAAAGTAAACGGCTCGACCAAAGCGATTTTTGTCGATGAATATAGAAAAAAGCATGGATGACGGTAAAAAACGGCGGCGTCAGCCGGATATCGGTTTGACGGATGTCTTCCAAGCCCTGCACTTCTTGTCTCCGACTTCTGAAAGGTCAAAACAGGCGATTGTCAGGGCGCTGGGATTTGACTGGACTTTACCAAATTCCGAACGCAGCTCGTCGGAAACGATAGATTCAGGCGATGAGCAAAAGTCGGCGACGACGGCAGCGGCAGAGGCGGAGGAAGAAAAAGAAGACAACACTGAAATAATATCTCCTCCGGCAAAATTGCTGGAAGCGCGTCAGGAAACTGAAATCGAGTTGGTCGATGCGTTTCACGCCGATTGGGGGGAATTGGGCTTATTACCCGAAACGGATGTTAAAAATCATTTAGGCAAATCGCGGTATGTGCCGCTGCTCAATGAGAACTGGTTTAGGGGAATTATGAGCTCGCTTTTAGCCACCGAGTCGCCGAGCCCGGAAATAGATTTCAAACAAATCGAAAAAAGTCTGCTTCGTTTAGCTCCGCTCGAACGAATCCCGTTTCGTTCCCGCTATACGCTCGAACGGGGTGTGCAAATACTGCTCGACACCTCTGAATCGATGCAGCCATTCTGGCGCGACGAAACTGAACTGGTCGTGGCGCTTAAACATTTAATCGACTCGCACAAGGTATGGGTTTTCGAGTTTGAAATGAAAAGGCTGCCCCGCCCCTACTTGATTTGGCAAAATCGGTCGATGGAAGGTTTGCAACCGGCAATTCCGGTTCTGATAGTGTCTAATTTCGGCGGCGCGCATAAGGGCATTCGGAAAATCGGAGAGTTCAAACCATTGGCGGCGCTTTTGGAACATGCCAAAAATAAAAAATGTCCGCTGACGGCGCTCGTGCCGCTGACTGAAGAAAAATTCCCGACCGATCTCAAAGATTTTGTGCCGTTTTCATTTGTCTGGGATCGGACGTCTTCGCCGCAAACCGTTTCAAGAATCAAAAGACACTAAAAGTTAAAGATGATGACTTTGCTTTCCAGCGAACAAAAAGATTATGCCGAGCTGCTTGTAAAGAATTACGAGCAAACGCGTCCGGACGTCTATTTTCTCGCCCTCATTACTTCGCCGGCACGGAAAATCGAGCCGGAGCTGTTGCGCGCGCTGCGCCTGAAACTGGCTGATTATTTCCCGGCGGGAGCCAAGCCGTCTGTCGAGACCGAGTCGGCTTTATGGTTTAGTTCTTTGGTCGAAAGTCGCGGCTCTGACAGCATCACTTTGCTGCCCGGCGTGCTGGACTTATTGCGCGAAAGGCTAAAGGCTCAGCCGGTAAACCTTCTGGAAAAGATACGCGCAATCATCAAAGAGTGTCACCAATCGGTTCCGCCGGTCATCAGCTGGGAAGAAGATTTAATTTATTACAGCCTGATTCCGGCACAAGACATTCACCGCAGGAGTCTTATTCGCCACACTGTTTTGATGGCGGCAAAAGCCGTGCTGAGCGGAAAAAGACCGGGTCTGGAAGAATGGATTAACGGGATGACCACGCGCGTTCCCGCCGAAATATCGGAGCACGAAGACTTTAAAACACTGCTCCTGCTTTCGCAGACAAAAATCAGAAGAACCAAAATTTTATCAAATGCGAGAGCCAGTTCGGCGGCGTCGGACGACCGAATTTTGAAAA
>DATHBC010000677.1:0-3307 GCA_035296345.1 Pyrinomonadaceae bacterium
TATGTCTTCGGGGCGGTCGCGCAGCGGCGGCAGCGTAATCGGGAAAACCGACAGGCGATAAAACAAATCCTTGCGAAACTTCCCTTCTTCGACCGCTTTTTCGAGGTCGACGTTTGACGCGGCAATCACCCGCACATCCGTTTTCACGGTTTCGTTTCCGCCGACGCGCGTAAATTCGCCGTCCTGCAAGACTCTTAAAAGCCTCACCTGCGCCGCCAGCGGCATCTCGCCGATTTCGTCCAGAAACAAAGTTCCGCGGTCGGCTTCTTCAAAACGTCCCTTTCGTTGATTTCGCGCGTCGGTGAAAGCGCCTTTTTCGTGTCCGAAAAGCTCGCTTTCGAGCAGGGTTTCGGGAATCGCGCCGCAGTTCAGTTTCACGTACGGCTTGTTTTCGCGCCCGGAATTATAGTGAATCAGGTTTGCCAGCAATTCTTTTCCCGTGCCCGATTCGCCCTGAATCAAAACGGTCGTCTGCGTGTCGGCGACGTTTAAAGCCAGCTCGATGGCGCGCCGAATCGCCGGAGCCTGCCCGATAATCTCGCTTTGATGCCGCTGGTGAAGCTCGCTCTTGAGGCGCATCACTTCCGCCGAAAGCTGGTCGCGTTCGAGCGCGGTGCCGATTTGGTCGGAAATTCCTTCGACCAGGGCGACCTCGTGATTTTCAAAACCATTGTCGCGTTCCTCGCTCCAGACAAAACCCAGAAGCCCGAACGCCTGACCGCCGACGCGCACCGGCGCGACCAGAGCGGCGCGACCGTCGAGCTGCGAGTTGAAAATCAGGCGAATCGCGAACGGCAAATCCTTATCAATCAATCTTAAAGTTTTGCCTTCGCGCAGGATGTCGCTCAAAACCGGAAACGGCTCGATGTCGAGCGACTGATTGTGTTCTTCAATCATCTGCAAAACCGCGTTCGGCTCGACCTGCGGCGCGGATTTAAACGAAGCCAGGCTTATTTTTTTGCCCGTCTGGTCGAGCACGCCGAGCGCGCCGTAATTTGCGCCGACGAGTTCAACGGCGCGTTCCAGCACGCGCGCCGAAACCTCGTTAAAATCCGAGTGCGAATTGAGCGTGTTGGCGATTTCCAGAAGCGCGTTCGTGCGCCGCGTTTCCTGTTCCTGCGCGACATACAGCCGCGTGTATTGATAACCGATGGCGAGCTGGCGACCGACCGATTCGAGAAAAGCGACTTCCTCGTCGAGCCATTCGCGCGCCGCGTGCGTGTCGTGCAAACCGAGCAGCCCGATGACTTTTTCGTTCAGCGTAATCGGCACGACGAGCAGCGACTGCGTTTCCAGAGCTTTCGTAAAAAAGCGCACGGTCGCGTCTTTCGTCTTCGTCGTGTCGTTGATGCGAACCGGCTGCGACAAATCGAATTTTTCGGTCAGCTTCTGCGCGTCGAACGGAATCAGAGTGCCTTCCGACGGCGGCACGCTTTCGTCTTTGCGCCATTCGTGACTGATGCGCAGCTCGTTGCCTTCGGTCAATTGCAGAAGGTCGCAGCGGTCGGCGTCCATCATCCGCCCGATTTCCGAAACGACGACGTTCAGAAATCTTTCGAGGTCGATGTTGGTCGGCAAATCGCGCGCCAGTCGGTCGATAATGCCCTCGCGCGCCTCGTGCATCTTGATTTTTCGTTCGAGCGAAAGCGATTGCGGAATTTCCAGTTCGATTTTCATACGCGGTTTTCAATCAAACTTTTAATTTAAAAGCGATTAATTCAAATACAAGTTTATCATTGTTTCGCCGAATTTTATGTCAGGCTGATACAGGAAAGTTTTAAGGTGTGTTTTTTAGATGCAACTAAAAACCTCCCGGAATTTTAAAATAGCATGAAACTTTTTTGAACTTTTACCAATAATTATTGGAAAGCGTGAAAATCTACATTTACCGTAGAAAGCTCAATGGAAAAGCCCGCGAGCCGGGGGCGAAACTCATTATCGCTGACGGCGTCGGACTGTCCGCCAAACACGAATTTCCAAAATAAAATTAAGTAAAACTAAGGAGTAAAAAATGAAAAGAATACTTATGCGCTTGGCAGCGCTGTCACTGCTGGTAATTGCGACCTGCTGGTTCGGCACCGACACGCAAGCCAAAAGATGGGGTTGTGCGGACAGCATGTTTGCCGCTCAAGCCGCCTGCGACGACACTTTATCGGGAAGCATTGGTAATTATAACAACGTAACCAATTTCTCACCCAATCAGTGTAACAACCAGGCACAATATCAATGTCAAAACAGCCAGGACCCGAATTGTTACACGAACACTTATAACACTTGCCACAACACCATCGTCACTACTTACGACAACCGGTACGGCACTTACGGCAGCTGCGTCAGCGGAACTATTAATTACAGTTGCTATGAAGAGCCGGATTTTTGCGCTGCGGCAAGAGAAAGAGCCAATCAATGTGCGGCAATGTATCCTTACGAGCCGGGCGTTATAAATACGGCGATTATGGATTGTCGTAACGGCAGCGGAATAGACAGATGCGAGTAGCCGGTTCGGAGCTTGAAACGACGAAACGGAGACGATAAAAGCATATTTACTTAATAAAAGGCAGGGAAAGAAATACCGCAAAAAATCGGTCTACGGTTTTTGCGGTATTTCTTTTTCAAACAATAATCGCCCGGACTCTTTTAAATCACCGCATTCGGCGATTAAATTCAATTTTTCAAATAACCTCCGCTACCGTCGCAGACGTCAATCAGGAAAATTGCCGGTAAAAAAAGTCAACCAAACCGGTTGACTCTTTCCGGAAGCTATTAATTATTCGGTTTAACTACCGGCGGCGGAGTTTGCTCGCCCGGCTTTGTTTCTTCGGTTTTCGGTTTGGTCGCCCTTCTCGTCGCCGGTCTGGTGTCCCGCGTGTTCTGCTGTTGCTGCTGGAGGTCTGCGGGAATTTTGGGCTTGATGCCGAAATTGGTTCGTTTTTTTCCGGCTTCGGCTTTTTCCAGCGAATCGACCGCCTGCGTGTTGTTTTCGTCCAGCTCGACCGCTTTTTTCAAAACGGTAACCGCTTCGTCGTAATTGGCGAGCTTTATCAGGATTTTGCCGAGCTCGGTTTGATATTCGGTATCTTCGGGTTTTAATTTGACCGCCTGGCGCAAAGCTTTTTCGGCTTCGCGGTCCATATTGATTTTGTTGTAGGCGCGCCCGAGATTGAAAAACGCGGCATCGTCTTTCGAGTTTTTCTTGATGATTTTTTCGTAAGCCTTCGCGGCGTTTTCAAAAGACTTGTCGGAATTTGTCAGAATCGTCGGCACTTCCTTCGAGCCGCTTTTTTTGGCTTTTCGCTGCGGAGCGGCG
>DATHBC010000678.1:0-3312 GCA_035296345.1 Pyrinomonadaceae bacterium
TGATACCGGTTTGGTTGCGTTTGACGACAACGTTTACAGCCTGCGCTCGACTTATCAGTTCACGCGCGACTTTTTCGCGCGAATGCGGCTCGATTACTCGAACGTTCAGGCGCGCGTGCGCCCGCAGTTGATTTTCGGTTATACGCCGAGTCCGGGCACGGCTGTCTACGCTGGCTACAACGACGATTTGAATTACAACGGCTTCAACCCGTTTACGCGATTGCCCGAACACGGCTTTCGCAGCAACGGCAGAACGTTTTTCATCAAGGCTTCTTACCTGTTCAGAAAGAATTTTTAGATACAAATTTCGTCAGAAACAAGAAATTCTTTAAAAATAATATAGCGTGGTTAATAAATTTAATTTATTAACCACGCTATATTATTTTACATC
This sequence comes from Pyrinomonadaceae bacterium, assembly GCA_035296345.1. Lineage (GTDB taxonomy): Bacteria > Acidobacteriota > Blastocatellia > Pyrinomonadales > Pyrinomonadaceae > JALZHR01. The sequence continues at coordinate 392 of DATHBC010000678.1, forward strand.
GCCTTTCACGGGCGAATTAGCAAAAGAAACTCGTCGGAGAAGGCTATTTGTTCCTGATGACGGAAGGAACTCCGAATCCTTCTTGTCTTGCGCTGAATGTAAATCCGAAACTCAATTTATGCTCGATTCTTCTGAAAACGGGCGGCAGCATTCCGTATTCGTATTTCGTGGTGATCGAAAAATAATCGTTAAGTTTAAGTCCCAGCTCGGATTTTATGTAGTGACGCGGTTTTTTGTTTAGAAAAGGTACGTCTACGTCCTGCCCGTTTTCTTTTCTGGTCAGCGTATAAATTTCTTTGGTCGCCGGTATTCTCATCATATAAGAATTCGTAAACTCGACGCCTTGAAAACCGGAAATTTTAGGGTTGAACCTAAACAGTAAATCTGCACCGGCAACTCCTCTAAAGATTCCTCTGCCTTGGTTGGGCGTGACGGCGTTGCGGAAATTCCAGCCCGTTTCGAATCCGATGGTCGGCGTTAAGACCGCTAACGGCTTATCCGGACGGCGATTGGTTTCAGGATATAAGAGAATCGGGAAATCCAGATATGGAGCGGAAATAAAGTTAATATTCTTTCCTTTCCGGTCGAATTCTGTGCCCGCTGCCAGCCATGTAAACTGGACTCCCTGCAACGCACCCCACCGCTGGCTGGAAGGAACGTTCTGGTAAGCTAAAAACAACCGATAACTGTCCGGGTCAACTTTTTTTCTTTTATCCGTTTTAACCGAACCGACAAAGCCCAGTTGTCCGTACTTGGTTTTATTCTTATCTATGTCAAACATTACGCTGATAGAGCCGTCAACCGAATATTGAGGGTCGCCGCCGTTAATGCCCGGGCTGTATGAGCCGTTAAGATAGACGTCGGCATTTTGTTTATTTGCGGCTGCGCCGAAAGGAGTTCCGTTATCGCCGCCTTGATTAGCCGCGGGCGAGTTAATGGGCGGCAGAGTAATAACTTTGGAGCCGAAATTGACTATGATTTTTGCCGCATCTTTTATTAAATTTTTTGACGCGGCATCCGGAACTATCGTAAACATCGAGTTGTTCTTCTCAGTCTTATCCGGTTCCCCGAGTCTTATGTCGTCAATAGCAAGCTTATTAACCGAGCCGTCGCTTGCGATGGCAATGACGACCCATTTCGTTTTGTTATTCCACCCGCTTAAGGACGACGGTTGAACAAAGACATCAATCTCATAATTTCCCGGATTGATAAGAATCATCTTTTCCAGCGCTGATTCCTGCCCGAAAGCGGAAATTGACAGTATAAGCATTAAAATAATTGAAAGTCTGTTTTTCATTGATTCAGCGGCGCTCCTTGGATGTGATAAACAACATCAATTAATCTAGTGTCGGAACTTGCCGGAATATTAGCCGGGGGAATATATCCCGCTTGATTGACGCGGGTTGCGACACACTGTCTGAAAATCAAAGGATTCAATGCGAGCTGAGCTAAAGTCGCGCCCCAGGCTGTCGATTGCCCACAGTTGGAAACAATTTGCCTTGCTCTGGCTCCGCCGAGAACGTTTTGTGCGATGGCGGCGGCGAAGGCGCCTGACCGCGAGGCAAAATCCGTCTGAGACTCGCTAAAGTGCTGTGCAAGTTCGAGTAATTTGGGGAGAATTTGATGCTCGTTATCAAATTTTATAACTAACTCGTTCTTTTTAAACTCTACCCATTGTTGAGGCAGCTTTTCATCGGCACTTTCAAGCTGGTCTTTAGATGCTTTTGTGTTTTTAGTTTCTTTTGTATCGGTGCTTTTCTTTTCGGTTTTTTTACTCATAACTTTCCCTCCAATTTGAACGGCGAATAAAATTTTCTTGATTATTCAAAATTCAAAAAGCATTTATTGCTCGCAAATTCCTTATAGTTTCAGCTTTTGTCCAGTTTCATATATGAATATATAGAAACCGATAAAAGGATTTGTGCAGGAATTTGTGTTAAATTTCGCCGTCCAGCTTATATATGAAAAAATAATCAAAACCTTACATAAAAAAACATATAAGAATACAAATTTCTGATTCTGCTGGAGTTATATAGATAATCAGAGTTATGAATTTCAATAAAAAATCTGGTAAATAGCGTTGCCCGCCGATTTAGAACGTTTAATACACAAGAAAATTGGGCTTTCAGCCCGAAAGGAAAGGTCGAAAAAGATTGGGAACATTTTTTAAAATCTGTACGTTAGCCAGTTTAGTCGGGTCATTAGCAGCCGTCGACACGATTCATTCCCATAACAATTATGACGCAATGACGTGAAAAAAACCGGGACTTTTTTCGGCTCGGCTGGTCGTGCCGGAAATTCCTTAAATTGTCTTCAAAGGAGCTAAATATGAAATCTGCAAAGAGCGTGGGAAGAGCAGTCGGCGTGCTGTTGTTGTTACAGCTAGCCGCCGGGCTGACACTGCCGTTTATTTTAATGCGACCGCTGGCAGCGGGTTCTCCGGGCTTTCTGACGGCGGCGGCGGAAAATTCTTTTCAGATACGCGCGGCTGTGCTTCTCGCCTTCATCGGCGGCGCGCTCACGATTAGTCTCGGCATCACGTCGCTGCCGGTCTTTCGCCGCTACGGCGGCGCGACGGCGATTTGGTTTCTGGTCGTCTGTGCGGTCAGTTGTGTGCTGGACGCCGTTCACGGCGCGGCGGCGATGTCAATGCTCTCTTTCAGCCAGCAATACGCGGGCGCGGGCGGCACTGACTCCGGGCTGTATCAGCTGACGGGCGCGGCGGTCGCGGCGGCGCGGCGCTGGGCGCACGTCGCGCAACTGGTTGCCGTAGGCGCGTGGATATTTGTCTTTTATAGTTCGCTGCTGCGCTTTGCGCTGATTCCGCGCGCGCTGGCGGCGGTCGGACTCATCGGTATCCTGTCTCAGTTTACAGGCGTTACATTAATGATGTTTCTAGGTTACGGCGTTATCGGCGAGAT
>DATHBC010000679.1:0-3177 GCA_035296345.1 Pyrinomonadaceae bacterium
CTTCCGACATGAAAGCCGGTGCCGATAAAATCGTATTCGACGGGCGTGCCGCTGCCTTCGGTCGTCAAGCCGGACTGCGGCGGCGCGGTCTGCGGCTGGCGCGGCTCTTCGCCCTCCATCGCTTCATAAGGGTCGGGCTGAAAAGCCGCCGGGTCGAGATAACGCAGCGTTTTGCCGCTTTTGCGGTCGACCAAATCGTAAACGCCGACAATCAGGCAGACGCCGTTGCCGTATTCGACGCGCAGGTTAGGCGCGAGCGAGACGGTTTTGATAATGTCCTTGTTGGTTTTGTCCAGCTCGCCGAGCTGCACGCTGGTTTGCCCGAGTCTTTCTTCGAGCTTGCGGATGATTTCGCCCTGCTGCTCCGATTGCTGGCGGCTGACGCGCAATTCCTGGTTGACGGCGTTTCCGAGATACAAAATTACGCCGATAAAGCTGATTGCCAGCAAAAAAATGACGATTTTGGTCGTCCAGCTGATTTCGCGCGAAAGCTCGCGGACGAATTCGCGCAGGAAAGCCTTGGCGTCGTCGCGTTTCGGCGAGACCGCCGCCCCGAGCGCGGCTTCCTCGATAAACGGCGCGACGTGCGTTTCGCGATTGGTGGTAATCAACGCGGATTTGGTCGCGAGCGTAAAGAAGGAAAAGGAAATGCCGGTCGAAGCGAGGTCAATCGTATCGCCGTCCTCGACGGCGCGGTAACGCCGAATCGGCTTGCCGTTATGTAATAAATCAATTGATTCGTTGAATTTAACGATGCGGTAGAGGTTTTGGTCGCGTTCCAGTTCGAGCCAGATGCCGCCGCCGCCAGTGTCGTCCGCTTGCGGGGTATGAATCTGCAAATCGCTCGTTTCGTCGGAACCGAGACGAATCCGCTCCTCGGAAAAAAATTCCGTGCGCTTTTCTTTGCCGACCGTGACGTGAATGATAATACCGCTAGCCATTCAGTAAAAAATTGAGAAACGCTCCTCGATGGTAATAGTAACACGAAGATTCGCGGAAAAGAATTTAGATGCGCCAAAGGCGGGTTTAAAAAAAAATCTTTTTTAAAGATTTTTTTTAGTACTGAGTACTGAGTGCTGAGTAAAAAACAAAAACTCAGTACTCAGTACTCAGCACTCAGTACTTACTATTTAACGCTTTTCGCTTTTTCGCGTTAAAATCGAAGTTATGAGCGAAAGAAAATTTATCGACGACCGCGAAAAACTCGAAAAGCTCGCGCCGGTCGCCGCCGCGCCAATCAGGCATCACGTTTTTGTCTGTAACGGAAAATCCTGCGCGGCGGTCGGCAGCGCCGAGGTCAAAGCCGCCTTTGAAGCGGAACTGCAAAAAAGAAATCTGCGCTACGGCAAGGAATCGAAAGGCAGAAACCCGAACGGCTCGATTGTTCTGACCGATTGCGGCTCGGTCGGTTTCTGCACAATCGGCGCGGCGGTTCTGGTTTATCCGGCGGGCATCTGGTACGCGCAGGTGCGCGCCGAAGACGTGCCCGAAATCGTCGAGAAACACCTAATCGGCGGGCAGGTTGTAGACAGATTAGCTTTAATTGAAATGACTGAAAAGGATTAACGCTCAAACTATCTCGCCCGGGCGCGCGGCGCGCGAATCGCAACCCGTCATAAACCGAGAAGCCGCCAGGCAAACGCCGGTTTTTAGATTGCTTTTTCGGCTTTCATCGTGCAGGCTGCCGACGTGAAACCGCCTCAGCTTATTTCCTGAAAACTATTAACAACGCCCAGCAGCAGCGCTTTATTTTTACTGTATTTTCCGGCGCTTATCGTACATACAATCTGGTAAAAGCGTTCCGGTGTTTCTACCATTGCGTAAAGAAATTTCCATTTAACTTCCGAGACGATTCCCTCGACCTCCAACAGTCTCGCCGAAAAGCCGCCGATGACCGTCGAAACCGGGTCGGAAAAATGGGGCTCCGCAACTGTTTTTCGCAAATTGTCACGAATCGTGCCGACATAAGTGTCGATGGTGCTCGGCGCGGGAAAATCGGACTTGAGCTCGGGGATAACCAGTACATAAATCTCTGAGTTCGGACTTTTAACCGCCAGCTTGCCGGTCAAATTCACGGCTTCCTTGCTCCAACTGTTCGGAACGGAAAGCCGGCAAGCGCCGTCGATGCTGGTCACAAACAGCTTCGTTTGAGCTTTGCCCGGCAAATTTCCGCCGACAGTCTGTGACAGATTCAGAATTATATCGGTAAGCGTTATCGCCAGTTGTTTGTGGTCGTTGCTCATGCCCACCTTAATGAAATGTCCGTTAACGTTAATATCGCTCGAAAAAGTTCCGAGGCTGAAGCTTACGGTTTTAATTTGCGAAAAAAGAGCTGAACCGCCGCCCTCGAAAATGTTATTGCGCCAGTAAACGGCATGAGAAGTTATCAGCAAGCCGTCCTTTGCGCTGCCGAAGGCTGTGTTGTCATAGAGCAGCAAAACATTTTCGCCCTTGACGACCCGCGCGTAAGAAATAATCGCATTATTCAACTTTCCTTCGGGAATCGCGCCCTTTAAAAATAAATATCCGTCAGTAAAATCGCCTTTTATCCTGCTGATTACGGACTCGGGAGTTAAGGTTTTGCCGGTTGTTTCCTTTGGCGGTTTTATCGTTTCCGGCGGCGTCGTCGTTGCGGAAGGCTTTAACTCTTTTCGCCCGGCGGGCTTTTTCTCCTTTTTAGCAGTTGGCTTCGGTCTGTGAACAACTTCTTTTTTCGTCTTTTCCGGGTTTGTTTTTTCGCGAGCTTCGAACAGCATTCCGAGACCGTGTATGAGCCGTTCGATATGCTGCCGAAAATCCGAGCCGGCGCGAATCTCGGCGGCGTTTCGGTAGACGATGATTTGGATGGACTCGGGCAAATCATCCGGCGGCGGCATCTGCGCTTCATCAACCAGCACGGGAATAATGGGAATATTGCGTTTCAACGCCGATTCAATCTCGACGCGGACAAAATCGCGCGGATTATCCAGTCGTCTTTTGCCCGTTCTGTCGACGGCGGTTACCCATTCTTCGCCGATAATGACGAGCAAAACGTCGCATTGCCCGACGGCGGCTTCGATGTGGTCGCGGAAATCGACGCCGAGCGGAATATTGTCGATGTCGTAGAAAACCGAATCCTGACCGAAGTGCTGTTGCAGCTTTTCGCTCAGAGAAGCTGCCACATACGCGCTGTCGCGG
>DATHBC010000680.1:0-6462 GCA_035296345.1 Pyrinomonadaceae bacterium
GCAGAAAGCGAAAATCGTCGAGCTGCGTTATTTCGGCGGCATGTCGAACGAGGAAATCGCCGCCGCGCTCGGCATCGGGACGGCGACCGTGACGCGCGCGTGGCGCACGGCAAAGGCGTGGCTGCAAACTCAAATATAGTTTTTCGTCCGGAAATCGCTAACTATCGCCCGCCGCCGAAACATTTGCTCAAATTCCCGGTTGATTCCGTCTATTAAACTTTATGTCGCCTGAACGCTGGCAGCGCATCGAAAAAATATTCGAAGCCGCCCTTGCCCTATCGCCGACGGAAAGAGAAAGCTTTCTCGTCGAGGCTTGCGGCGAGGACGCCGAATTGCGCGCGCAGGTCGAGGCAATGCTCAGCGCGGACGAAAAAGAAAACTCTCTGGAACTGAGCGTCGCCGATTGGGGCGCGTCCGTTCTGTTCGCGGAAGAAAAAGAAGACCTCGACCGGAACATCGGACGGCGGATAGGAAATTACAGAATCGTCCGGGAAATCGGGCGCGGCGGCATGGGCGCGGTCTACGAGGCGCTGCGCGACGACGCCGAATTCGACCAGCGCGTCGCCGTCAAGCTCATCAAGCGCGGCAAGGACACCGATTACGCGCTGCGCCGCTTTCGTCACGAGCGGCAAATTCTCGCCAATCTCAATCATCCTTTTATCGCCCGTCTTTTCGACGGCGGCACGACGGCTGAAGATAATCTGCCGTATTTCGTGATGGAATACGTCGAAGGCACGAAGATAACGATTTACTGCGAGAAAAATAAACTGGATTTGGCTGAACGCCTGCGGCTCATCGCAAAAGTGTGTTCGGCAATCGATTACGCGCACAAGCAGCAGGTCGTCCACCGCGACATCAAGCCGGGAAATATTCTCGTCACGAATGACGGTCAGGTGAAGCTGCTCGATTTCGGCATCGCCAAATTTCTCGACCCGGAAAAATCGGGAGACGACACGCTCGATTCGATGACCGGGCGGATGATGATGACGCCCGAATACGCCTCGCCCGAACAGGTTCGCGGATTGCCCGCCACGCCAGCCGGAGATATTTACAGCCTGGGAATCCTGCTCTATCAGCTCGTGACGGGCGAGCATCCGTTTCAGAAACAAAAATCCGCAGCTATTCACGAATTGGCGCGGGCTATCTGCGAGGATACGCCCGTTCCGCCTTCGTCCGTCATTAAAGGCGAAAAAGCCGGTGATGAAAACGGGCATGGAATAAACTCCGATTTGGACGCCGTCATCTTAAAAACGCTGCGGAAAAATGCCGGCGAACGCTACGCTTCCGCCGCCGAGCTAGCCGTCGACATCGAAAATTATCTGCACGGGCGACCGGTTAATGCCGCGCCTCTCGTTCAAACACCCGCCGCGCCGCCGCCCGACGAGCGCGAAAAAACAATCGCCGTCCTGCCCTTTAAAATTTTCAATCTGACGCCGGACGCGGATGAAACGGACAAGCGATTTCTCGGTTTAGGCTTGACCGACGCGCTCATCACGCGTCTTTCGAACGTCCGCAATCTGACCGTGCGCCCGACCAGCGCGGTTCTGAGATACAGCGAGGACAGCGAGGCAAAAGACCTTTTCGCCGTCGGGCGCGAGCTTCAGGCGGGCTTCGTCCTGGACGGGCGCATTACATTTTCCAGCGAAAGGCTGCGCGTGACCGTTCAGTTAATCGACGTCAAAGACCGGACATCACTCTGGGCGGGACAATACAACGAAAAATTTACGGACATTTTCGCCGTGCAGGATTTGATTTCCGGGCAGGTTTCCAGCGCGCTCGCCGCCGAGCTGACCGAGACCGAGCGCGAAAACCTGGCGAAACACGGCACGGAAAACAGCGCGGCTTACGAAGCCTATCTGCGCGGGCGGGCAATTTGGCACTCTTACACGGAACAGGGAATGGCGCGCGCGATTCAATATTTTCAGGAAGCCGTGCGGCTCGACCCGAAATTCGCCGCGGCGCACAGCGGCATCGCCGATTTGCACATCGCGCTCGGCATCGGTTCGGTTATTGCTCCGACCGACGCTTTCGGCATCGCCAAAGCGTCGGCGCGCCGCGCCGTCGAGTTAGACCCGAACTCGGCGGAAGCCTACGCCTCGCTCGGCTTTGCCGTCTGGGCGATTGACTGGGACGCGGACGAAAGCGAAAAGCTGTTCAGAAAATCTTTTGCCCTCAACGAGAATTACGCCGCCGCGCACGAGTGGTTCGCGCACGTGCTGGCTTCGCGTGGACGTTTCGACGAGGCGGTCGAGCAAATGATGCGCGCGCTGAAAATAGACCCGCAGTCGTCGCAGCTTAACGCGATGACCGCCTACATCCTGCACAACGGACGCCGCCACCGCGAAGCCGCCTTTTACATCGAGCGCGCCGTCGAGCTCGAACCGGACAATTACATAGCCTTGCAGGGCTTCGGCTGGATTTACCCGCCGCTCGGTAAAACCGGCGAGGCGATTGCCTTTTGTCGCCGGGCGGTGGAAATTTCAAACCGCGCGCCGTTTTGCCTCTGGACTCTGGCGCAGGTTCTGGCGGAGACGGGCGAAAAGGCTGAATCGCTTTCGCTGCTCGACGAGCTGCGGGAAATCGCCGCCGCCCGTTATGTTTCGCCTTATTACGCGGCGATGATTTACACGACTCTGGGCGAATACGACCGGGCTTTCGGGCAACTGGAAAAAGTTTTCGATAATCACGATTACTGGGCGCAGTGGCTCGGCGTCGAACACCGCTTCGACGCGATTCGTCAGGACCCGCGCTTCGTCAGACTATTAAAACTGCTCAGCCAACACAATAATCCCGGCGAAGAAACAACCGAACCGGTCGGTTCGGAGAGAGAAAACCACACTCGCCGGGAATCTGCTGAAAACCGGCTTGAGCCCGTCAAAAACCGCAGGGCTTTCCAGATAGCGGCAGTCGCCGCCCTGCTGGTCGTTCTGGCTCTCGGCGGCGCGCTTTTCGTGAGGAATTTTTACCAATCGCCGCCGCGTTCGGAAAATCTCTGGATAAAAAAAATCACCCGGGTGACGACGAGCGGGCAGGTTTTACACGCGGTAATATCGCCCGACGCTTCAATCATCGCCTACACGGCGGAAGAAAACGGCGTGCAGGGCATCTGGACGAAACAAATCGGCGCGCCCAACTCGAACCGCATCGTCTCGGACGCCGATTTAAGATTCAGCGGGATTGTTTTTTCGCCTAACGGGAAGGAAATTTTTTACGTTGCCCAGAAAAGGGAAGACAGCGTCGGCTCGCTTTTTCGCGTTCCGGCGGCGGGCGGCACGAGCCAGAAGGTTCTGGACGACGTATACAACCGCATTGATTTTGCGCCCGGCGGGAACCGCTTTGTCTTTCGCCGCCGAAACTTTATTCAGGGCGAGGATTTACTGCTGGTGGCGGACGCCGGCGGCGCAAACGTCCGGCAGATAGCGTCGCGTCGTTTTCCGGAGATGCTTTTGAACCCGGCGTGGTCGCCCGACGGGAAAACGATTGGGGTCGGAGTAGTCAACAGCGACAGCGGCACACGGCAGCAATACGGCACGGTCGTTCTACTGCCCGCGGACGGCGCGGGCGAAGAGCGCATACTGGGAGATAAACGCTGGGGACTGGTAACTTATATTGCCTGGCAGGGCGACGGAAAGGCGCTCTACGTCTGCGGTCAGAACGAGCTTAATTTCGGCAGCATACAGGTCTGGCGCGTTTTCCTTGACCGCGCCTCGACGCCCGAACCCGTCACGAGCGATACTTCCGACTACCGCGGCATCAGCGTCGCCAAAAGCAGCAACACGATGGTCACGGTCAAGTCCGATATACATGCAGGCATCTGGACGACCGCCGCCTCATTGCAATCGATTAATCAGGCGGCGGCTAAAGCGAATAAGCCTTTAACCGAAGAAATTTTCGCGCGCGTTTCTTCAAGCGATTTAGCCGGTTTTAAAGGATTGAGCTTCGCGCCGGACGGAAGAATCGTATACACGACGCTAAGAGAATCGTTTATCGAAATCTGGCGGATGAACGCCGACGGCGCTAACCCGCACAAACTAATCGACGCCCCTCACGACGTTAACACGCCGGTCGTTTCGCCGGACAATCGTTATATCGTTTACGTCTCGGACGTGAAAGGCGTCAGTCGTCTCTGGCGGGCGGACATCGACGGCTCCAACAACCTTGAGCTGACACGCGGCGACAAGGACGAGACGCCGCAATTTTCGCCGGACGGGAAATGGGTCGTCTTTACGCGGACGATAGACGGCAGGTCGAGACTGGCGAAAATCCCGGTCGAAGGCGGCGAGGCGACGCCGATAGGACAGATGACGGCGCAGATGCCGGTCGTTTCCCCGGACGGTAAAACCATCGCTTTTATCCTGATCGACCGGACGACCGCGAAAATGGCGTTGATGCCTTTCGACGGAGATTATCCGACGAAGATTTTCGAGACGCCCCTGATGGTCGCGGGCAAGCCGTATTATTCGGCGGCGATTCACTGGTCGCCGGACGGCTCGGCGGTCAACTTTCTCAGGGATGAGAAAGGCGTCTCGAATGTCTGGAGCCAGCCCGCAGACGGAAGACCGCCGAAAAAGCTCACGGACTTTAACACCGGAGAGATTTTTTATTTCGGTATTGCCCGCGGCGAAAACGGCTCGCCGAAATTAGTTCTGTCCAGAGGCACGCACGCCAGCGACGCCATGCTGATTACTCTCTCGGAATAATCTGCGCGCCTTACGAATTGCCGCAGCGCGAAAAATTCCACGTGATTGTTTCCGTCAAATTCCCGGATTTTCTGGTCAGCGTGCCTTCGACCGTATCGGCGTTTTCCGGGTCGAACGGCTGCCCGTCGACGCCGACGAGTTCCTGCGCAGACGTGCCTTCCTTTGAATAAGCGCTCTGCTGCGGCGGAACGGGAGCGCAGCCTCCCACGCATTTACTCCAATTCTCGAAACTGATTTGGGTCGGAAATTTGGGCAGGGAAAAACTAAACGAGTAAGCCCTGTCCGCGAAACTCAGATTAACGCTGCTCTCGCCGTGACCGCCGCCGTTTTCGGTCATGATAGTCTCGCCCGTGCAGGTCAGCGTCTTTTTGTCGGTTCCGCCCTTTAAAGTAAAACGGCAAAAGTCCTCTTTGCGTGAAGCGCTTGATACGGTCAGCTTTTCCTCGTGCGTCGCTTCGACTTTGCCGGTCAGCACGGCGCCTCCGTAGATATTTTTGCCAGCCTCGTAAAACGTCCCCATTTTTTCGGCGTTCGTGGCGGGCTTGGCTAAAATCGTCGCCTCGTAAATAATCCTATGCGCAGACTGAATAAACCGGTTGGAATCCTTTTCCGTGTGGTTTTCGTCGAGCGTTTTTGTGTAGCTTATCGCGCCGTGCCAGCCCGCTCCGTCGCATTCTTCCCAGTCTTTGACGGGAATGTCGGCTTCGGCGGTCGAAATCCAGTCGCTCCGGTAAAGCAGCTCCAGGGGCATCGTGACGAGTCCTCCGAGCCCGCCGATTGCCTGCCCGGCGACGTCGACCAAATCGCCTTTTATTTCGCCTGATTTCATCTTGATAGTTGTTCGCACATGCGCATTTTTCATGATGGGCAGCACTTTTCCGATTTTGACGTTTCGCTGCGGCGTGCCTTCCAGAATGGTAGTGACGACGCCGTTGCCGTCGGTCTTTCCGTAGGTCGGATTGCTGCCCGCGCTCGAGCCTTTATCCTGAATACGCCTCATATTGTCCATAGCGAAGCCGACGATTTGCGCGCCGCCCGTGCGCCCGTCGCGGTTGTTGTAAACGTCGCCCGCGCCGCCTTCATCCAGATGCCACGTCACGCCGACGCCCTCAAGCGGTCCGTCGTTGAGCGTCGCAAAATCAAGCCCGGTCGAGAGCGTCATCGCCAGCCGGATACAGTTGTACATCTGCCAGTTGCCGATGTCCATTCTTACTTCGGCGCGCAGGCGTTTTCGCCCGCCGGGAACGCTGTTTTTCGTGCGGACGAGCGGCGATTTGTCTTCCACCAGAATTTTCGTCTCCAGCGCGGCGTAGGTCTGGAGAAACTTGGCGTAAGCCAGAAAAATGTTCGCCAGGTTGACGGCTTTTGTGTATTTGCCGATTGCCTCGCCCGCTCCCTTGCTCAAATGTTCTTCGAGATAGCCCATAAATTCGCCGAAGCCGAAGCCGAAGCCGGTCGCCGCCGCGTCCATCACGGTCGGCGCGTCGCCGTCCATTCGACAAGGCGGCTGCGAAGACGCAGCGGGCGACGATGGCAAAGTAAACGCGTTTTCAAATCCGCCGGCGTAATTTGAAAAAACTGCGGGCTGCGTAACCGCCGGGGCTGTATAGCTCGCGTTGAGAAATTTAAAGCCCGCATCTTCGGCGGCGTATTTCGCGGCTCGGATGTTGGGATTGATATTTGTAACGTTCGGCGATTGCTTGAATTTTTCGCTCAGAACGTATAAATCACCGAACAAACGCCGCATAATTAAAAGATGCTG
>DATHBC010000681.1:0-1849 GCA_035296345.1 Pyrinomonadaceae bacterium
ACATTTTAGACTTTTTTTTCTGCGGGCGACGCCTCTTGAAATAAAAAATCGCGGGCTGGAATTTAAACGCAATTTTAAAACTTGCTTTCCGCAGGAATCAGGCAGGCAGTTTGCCGCCCGAAACTCGGTCGGGCTTATTAAATTATGATTTTTTAAAAGGTGAAAAATTCAGGCTGACCGGATTTTAATATCAAATCCGACCGGCAGTTTCGGCATCAAACAGTCAGACGCGGCTGCTCTTTTTGTTTTAGCACCAAACAAAATACACCTAATTAATACAAAACGCAAAGGGCAAAGTGCAAAATGCAGGTCGATTCTTCCATTTTGCGCTTTGCCTTTGCGTTTTGTATTTTCGAAGTTTTGCGTTTTTAACGAGCGCCGCCGGTCATCATCAAGCCGATTTCTTCATTCGAAGTTTCCTTCGGGTTGACCTCGCCGACAAATTTTCCTTTATAAATCACCAGCAGGCGGTCAGCCAGCGCCGTCACTTCTTCGAGTTCCGCCGAAACGAGCAAAACGGCGCTGCCCGCATCGCGCAGGGCAATCAGCTTGCGATGAATAAATTCGATAGCGCCGATGTCGACGCCGCGCGTCGGCTGCGAGACCAGCAGCAGCTTCGGATTAAGCTCGAATTCCCTGCCGATGATAAGTTTCTGCTGGTTGCCGCCGGAAAGCGATTTTGCCGAAAGCTGCGGGTTCGGCGGTCGAACGTCGAAATTTTCGATAATTTCCCGGGCGCGGCGTTCGATGGCGGGCGCGTTCAGAAAACCTCCGGCTGTCACGGGCGGGCGGTAATGCACGCCGAGAATCGAATTTTCTTCCAAGTCCGAATCGAGCAGCAGCCCGCGTTTATGCCGGTCTTCCGGAATATGCGCGACGCCGAGCTCCTTGCGCCGCCGCGCCGAAAGATTGGTAATATTTTTGCCGAAAAGCTCGATTGAGCCTGCGGAAATCGGAATCAAACCGGCAATCGTCTCGATCAGCTCGGTCTGCCCGTTGCCTTCGATTCCGGCGATGCCGACGATTTCTCCGCCGCGCACGTTAAACGAAACATCCGTCAGCGCCTCGCCGTGTTTGCCGGCGACTGAAATATTCCGCACGTTCAGAACGACGTCGAGCGGCGCGGCATCCGTTTTTTCGACGCGCAGCAGAACGTCGCGCCCGACAATCATCCGCGCGAGGTCTTTCGAGCTGGTTTCCGCAGTTTTCACGTCGCCGACAACTCGCCCGTCGCGCATCACGGTCACAAAATCGGAAATCGCCAGAACTTCTTCGAGCTTGTGCGTGATGATGACGATGGTTTTGCCCTGCTCGCGCATCCGGCGCAGGATGTTGAAAAAATCTTCGGTTTCCTGCGGCGTCAGAACGGCGGTCGGCTCGTCCAGAATCAAAAGCTGCGCGTTGCGGTAAAGCGCCTTTAAAAGCTCGACTCGCTGCTGCGCGCCGACCGACAAATCCTCGACGCTCGCCTTCGGGTTGACGCCGAGCCGCAATTCGTTGGACAAAGCCAGAATATCCCGGTTCGCCTTGTCCAAATCCAGGTTCGCCGCGCCGCCCGTCTCCGCGCCTAAGATTATATTTTCGGCGACGGTCATCGTATCGACCAGCATAAAATGCTGGTGAACCATCCCGATTCCCAAAGCAATCGCGTCGTGCGGATTGCGGATATTTACGGTTTTCCCGTCAACCAGAATCTCGCCCGAATCCGCCGTGTAAAAGCCGTACGCGATGCGCATTATCGTCGATTTTCCCGCGCCGTTTTCGCCGACAATCGCGTGAATCGTGCCCTTTTCGATACGGATGGAAACGTCTTTATTGGCGACGACGTCGCCGAAAGTTTTGGTTATGT
>DATHBC010000682.1:0-3695 GCA_035296345.1 Pyrinomonadaceae bacterium
TTAGCACTTACCGTTTATCGCTTACCGCTTACCGCTTAACGTTTTTCAGTTTTTTTATCTCATATTCGCTTAATCTATTTTTGTAAAACAGCTTTCCTTTTCGACGAAACGGCTGTCGTCAATCGCCGCGTTCGGCTTAATTTCCTTTAATTTATAAGTCATAATGCTCTCGGAAATCAGGAACGGGAAAAGCCACTCGCCGACCTTGCGGTAATCGGCGTAATAAGCGGAAGTCGCCGTCCCGGTGCGGCTGATTAAGAGCTTCGTCGCCGCGTCGAAAGCGAAATAAACGGTCGTTCCCTGCTTCGTCACGGCTTTAACCAGATTTATTCTTCTGCCTTCGTTTTCAAAAGCCGATTCCAGTGTGATTGACTGGTAAATCTGGCGCGCGTCGAGCAGCTCCCGGAAATTCGCCGCCAGAAGCGTCTCGCCCGACGGAAATTCGCCGCGCTGCGTGCCCATAAAATCGGTCTGGATGAAAGATTTCGCGCCGTCGAAAATGTCGTGGATTTCGCCCAGGGCTTCGATTCTCAGAACTTTGGCGATTTTGTTCGGAAACTTGCGGTAAATTTCCACTTCGCCGCTGACGGTAGTTCCGGCTTGCTTCATTTCGACCGTGCCGCTTGCCGCCAGCGAAGTCAGGTTTTTCAGATTTTCCCTGCCGCCGACGGCTTCGACGTATTGTTCGATAATTTTCAGCGCCTTTTCGTCTTTTAAAGCCGCGACGCCCGAAGGCGCGGTCGCGGTCACCGTGCCGAGAATAAGATTTTTCGGCGCGGTCGCGGGAATATTTTTCACGTTCCGCTCCGCCGGATTTTTCGCGATTTCGGCTTTTAAAAAATTAATCGCCGCATCGAGCTGCAAGTCTTTCCCGGCGAGCAGCGAAGCGCGGTCGAGAGCGATTTTTATGTTCGGCTCGACGCATTTGCCTTCGAGCAGGTTGCCTTTCGGCGTCTCGAAATTGCCGACCGGGTAAAGAAAAACCGCGCCGGTCGGAAGCGGCATCGTCAGCGCCGGAAGCGCCGAGCCGGCGGTCGTCTCGCCGATAACGGTCGCGCGATTGTTTTCCTTTAAGCCCGACGCGAAAATCTCCGCCGCCGAATAGCTCTGGGCGTCGGTCAAAACCACGAGCCTGCCTTTGAAATTTTTGATTTGCGGCTGCACCATGCGCGGCTCTTTGCCGAATTTGTTTATCTCCGAGCCGATAATCAAGCCCCTGTCTGTCAAAAGACTGACGATGCCGAAAAGCGCGCCGAAATTTCCGCCCGCATTGCCGCGCATATCGACGACTATCGCTTTTTTGTTTTTAAATTGGCTGACCGCGCCGCAGAATTTTTCGACCGTTTTCAGGGCGAAAAGATTAAATTTGATGTAGCCGATTTCCTCGCCGAGCGATTTCGCTTCAAACGTGGTGAACTCCGCGGGCAGACCCGAAAGAATTTTGACGAACTCGCCTTTCAAAGCCGCGCGCTCGATTTCCATTTCTCCGGATTGTTCCTTTTCGTCGCGAAAGCCGAGCGTGACCGCGCCGCCGTCGCTTTCGCCGTCGATAAAAGAGAGCAAAAGCCCGGTCAGCTGTTTTTCAAAAACCTTGGCGTAAGTCGCGTTCTGCCGGAATTTTTCGAGAAACGATTTGAGCGGGACTCCGTTTATTTTTTCGATGACGTAGCCGGTTTTCAAACCGGCTCGGGCGGCGGGCGAATCCTTTTCGATTTGCGTGACGACGACCTGATTATCGATAAAACGAATGTCGATGCCGATGCCGTAATGCGCGGAGCTTTCGGCGGTTTCCGCTTCCTCTTCGCCCGTCGTTTCGCTCGTCGCTTCCGTTTCGCTCTCGTCGCCGTCGGCGGCTCCGGCTTTATCTTTAAATTCGGCTTTGACTCTGCCGATTTCGTTAAAGACCTCGGGCGGAATGATAAGAAAATGCGATTTGTTCAGACGGTTTATCATTTCCTGCAAAATCAGGTGCAGCTCCGCGTCGGTCTGCGACACGCGCACGCGCGACTCGTATTCGGTTTTGATTTTGTTCCAGTTCAGCCCGCCGAACGTCTGGTCGAAATAATTGTCTTTGACCGTTTGCCAGACCACGCGAAACGTTTCCAGACGCCTTTCGGCTGCGGGCGATAGTTTCCCCGAAGCATCAGCCGGGGCAAGGGTTGAATCGTCAAATGCGCTGCGCTTGAATTTTTGCTGGGCGGGAAGATTCTGCGCGAATAACGCGAATAAAAGAACGGGCAGGCACAACGCCCGCAAAAATTTTCTCATGGCTAATCTTTCTGAAATTGAATTGAATTTTGAACCGCTTGAAGATAATGCGCGCCGCCGAGCCGGGAAAGATTTCGCCGCGCACAGAAAGATTAGTTTTGTTAGGTTATTTTGTCAATAAAAAAGTGATAAAGAAAGTAATAGGTAAAAAGTGATAGGTGATAAGGAAAGCGATTAGCTGTTAGCTATTAGCCGTTCTTCCCTATCACCTATCACCCATCACTTATCACTTCTTATAAACCCTTGCCGGCGATGAATTTCACCAAATCGCGCACGCGGCACGAATAGCCCCATTCGTTGTCGTACCACGACAAAATTTTAATCGCCGTGCCGTCGATGACTTTCGTGTTTTCGGCGTCGACAATCGAGGAGTTCGGGTTGCCGCGAAAATCAATCGAGACGAGCGGCTCTTCGGAAAAAGCCAGGATTCCTTTCAATTCTTCGTTCGCCGCGTCTTTCAAAACCTGATTGACTTCTTCGACCGAAGTAGATTTTTCGACGTTCATCGTCACATCGACCAGCGAGACGTTCGGCGTCGGAACGCGCACGCTGATGCCGTCGAATTTGCCCTTTAAATCAGGAATCACGAGCGCGACGGCTTTTGCCGCGCCGGTCGAGGTCGGAATCATCGAGAGCGCGGCGGCGCGGGCGCGGCGCAAATCCTTGTGCGGCAAATCCAGCAGCTGCTGGTCGTTCGTGTAAGAGTGAATCGTGTTCATCAGCGCGTTCTTGATGCCGAATTTTTCGTGAATCACCTTCGCGACGGGAGCCAGACAGTTGGTCGTGCAGGAAGCGTTGGAAATAATTTTATGATTCGCCGGGTCATACATATCTTCGTTGACGCCGAGCACGATGGTCACGTCTTCGCCTTTGGCGGGAGCGGAAATGATGACTTTTTTGACCGTTCCGCGAATGTGCTTCGCCGCGTCTTCGGCTTTGGTAAAGCGACCCGTCGATTCGATGACGATTTCCGCGCCGACTTCTTCCCACGGAATCAGCGACGGGTCTTTCTCGCTGAAAACGCGAAATTCGTCGCTGTTGACGCTGATGGAATTTTCCGTGTGCGTCACCTCGTCGGTGAGATTGCCCATCACCGAATCGTATTTTAAAAGATGCGCCAGCGTGCGCGTATCGGTTAAATCGTTGACGGCGACAAAATCCACGTCGGCGTCGCCGATACAGGTGCGCAAAACGTTGCGCCCGATGCGCCCGAAACCGTTAATACCAACTTTAATGCCCATTAAATTAAAAGCCTCCTGAAATATTTTTTTGTAATAAAAACTTAAAGATAACTTGTTTAAGTCAGAGCTGACAAGTGAACTGAGAACTGAGAACTGAGAACTGAAAATAGCATTCAGCCGTCAGCCGTCAGCTATCAGCTTTTAATTCTTAACTATCAGTTCTCAGCTCTCAGTTCTCAGTTCTCA
>DATHBC010000683.1:0-8346 GCA_035296345.1 Pyrinomonadaceae bacterium
AACAAAATGCCGCGTTTTTTTTATCGCAACGCGGCATTTTGAAAGAGCGTGAAGCGGCGTGAAAAATTTCCGGCTGACTACTGCCGCCGCCGGGGTCGGAAACTAGGGTTCTGAAAATTCGGCAGTCGAAGTCAGCCAGCCGCGCCGGATTTGAAACGCAAATTCCGAAACGGTCGTGCTTCTTACTCCGTTCATCGTCAAATCCAGCTCGACTTTCCCGTTGACGGCGACCGGCGCCGAGTCTTCCGCCGCCAGCGGCTCGTAATTCACATCCAGCAGCGTGTAGCTGTGAAAAACGATGTCGCCGTTTTCCAGGTCTTCGCGAAACGTGTCTTCATTGAAATTTTCGCCGCGCAGATTGTCGAGCTGGAATTCAAAGGTGATTAGCCTGCCGAACCAGTAGCCATTCGGGTCGGTTGTCTGGTATCGTGTCAGTGATTCGAAAAATTGACACGCAAAATAGTCATAGTTAGGGTCATCCTTGGTTTTACAGCTCGTAAAATCGTCAGCAGGCATAAATTTCTCCGGATTTTTAATTGTTTATTAAAGAAGGGCTTTCGTTTAGCCTATTCATAGAGTGCAATCGACGTGCCATCTTTAATCAGCCCGAAAATACTGCGTTCTTTCATAAAAGCTGCTAAAAAAAACTATCATTTTTGATAGTCAGACTATCAGTTTTGATATAAAATGCGGGCTTATATTCGATATTCGATTGGTTATTTATTAAGTGAAGCTTTCCGCCGGAACAAAATTGCAGCGTTACGAAATCGAAACCCTGATCGGTCAGGGCGGAATGGGCGAAGTCTATCTCGCCGTTGATTCGGAACTCGGGCGCAAGGTCGCGGTCAAGGTTTTAAATCAGAGCGACGATTTTGAAAAGCTCCGCCGTTTTCGGCAGGAAGCCAGAACCATCTCGGCTTTAAATCATCCGAACATTCTGACCGTTTACGAATTCGGTCAGCACGAGGATTTTCATTTTATCGTCTCGGAATACATCAAAGGCGAAACGCTGCGCGAGCGTTTGAGCGGAAACAGATTAACGCTCGACGAGATTCTGGACATCGCCATCCAAATCGGGAACGCGCTGGCGGCGGCGCACGAATCCGGCGTCGTCCACCGCGACATCAAACCGGAAAACATAATGATTCTGCCCGAGGACGGCTACGTCAAAGTTCTGGATTTCGGGTTGGCGAAACTGACGAATCTGGAAAAAATGCTGCAAAGCAGCCCGGACGCGCCGACGGCATCGGTCATTCACACGCAGTCCGGTCTGATTATGGGCACGATAAATTATATGTCGCCCGAACAACTGCGCGGGCAGGAAATCGACGGGCGCGCGGACATCTGGTCGCTCGGCGTTGTTTTATACGAGATGCTCAGCGGCGACGGGCGACAGCCGTTTACCGGCGCTTCGGTCAGCGATACGATTGCCGCCATTTTGAATCAGCCGCCGCCGGTCTTAAGCGGCGTTCCGCCGCAGCTCGCCGCGGTCGTCGCAAAAGCGCTGGAAAAACAAAAGGGCGACCGTTTTCCGACAGCGCGCGAGATGGTCAAGGCGCTGAAAAATCTCAAAAATTATTTTTTAAGCCGCAGCGATTTCACGCTCGAAGCTGCCGATGCAGCGCCGACGGGCGGGACGGCTGCGCCGGAATTATCGAGACCAAACAAAAACGAAACCCTCGGATTTAAAAATTTCTCGCAGCTTATCACCGTTAAGCCGCGCCGCAGCCTGTTTGCCGTGCTGGCAATCGCCGGATTTATTTTCGCCGGCTCGGCGCTGGCGTTTTATGTTTTTCGCACTCCTTCACCGCAAAACGCCGCCGGAGAAAAAAATATCCGGCTGCTTTCCACCACCGGAAACAGGACGAACGCCGCCATTTCGCCGGACGGGCGTTTTATCGCGTACGTGCAGACCGAAAACGGAAAACACAGCCTCTGGCGCAGCCAGTTTGACGACCCGAGCGGGCAGCAGCTTATCGAGCCGGGCGATTCGTTCGGCAGCGTCGTTTTTTCGCCTGACGGAGATTGGATTTATTTTACGAGATTCGAAGGCAGCTCAAACGGAACGCTTTACCGCATACGGTTTTTAGGCGGTTCGAGACAGGAAATCGCGCGCGACGTCGATTCGGCGATTTCCTTTTCGCCCGATGGCTCGAGCTTTGCTTTTATCCGCCAGAAACCGCACGAAAACCTCGACCGCATTATCATTTCCAGCCTCGACGGAATAACCGAGCGCATCCTGACGGAAAAGAAAAAACCCGATTTCTTTATCATAAGCAACCGCGAGAGCCTTTCGTGGTCGCCGGACGGAAAGACAATCGCCTGCCCCGCGGGCAGAACCGACGCCGCCACCGGCGATTTGATGAGCCTCGTCGAAATCGACGTCGAAACGGCGCGGGAAAAACCACTGACCGCAAAAAAATGGTGGCGCATCGGCAAGATTCTCTGGACGAGCGACCCCGATACGCTTTTGATTACGGCGGCGCAAGCCGGTTCGGATTTATACCAAATCGTCAAAGTCACACGCTCGGACAAGGCGGCGAAAAACCTCGTCGAGGGAATCAGCGATTATTTCAGCATCAGCCTGAATCGCGATTCGAAGCGGCTGCTGGCGACGATTTACGAAAAAACCTCGAACATCTCGGTGGCTTCGACGGCGCAGATGAATCAACCGAAACCGCTGGTCGGCGGCAATTTCGACGGAATCGGCGGCGTTCGCTACACGGGCGACGGGCGCATCGTATTCGTCTCGATTGAAAACGGAAATCCCGACATATGGATAACGAATGAAGACGGCACGAATCGCCGCCAGCTTACCACGGACCCGGCGGCGGACGAGTCTCCCGTGGTTTCAAAGGACGGCAGATTTATCGTTTTCGTTTCGTCGCGGACGGGCGCGCCGCACATCTGGCGAATGAATTTCGACGGCGGCGAATTAAAGCAATTGACCGACAAGGGCGGCGAATCTTTTCCGCAATTGACGCCCGACGGCGGCTTCGTTATTTTCTCGGCGAGCAATGAAGGACGCCTTGCGCTCTGGAAAGTTGCCTCCGACGGCAGCGGCGAAGCGGTTCAATTAACCAAAGTTTTGACGCGCTCGCCGACCGTTTCGCCCGACGGCAGAACAATCGCCTGCCTGACGCGCGGAACAAAGCCCGAAGACAAGTTTGAATTAGCCGTCGTTTCGATGGAAACGGGCGAGATTCTGCAAACCTTCGGTTTTTCCGGCGAAGTCTCGCCGCTTGTGCCGGCGACGCTCCGGTGGTTTCCCGACGGGCAGTCAATCGCCTACATCGCCACGAAAAACGGCGTTTCCAATATTCTCTCGCAGCCGCTGGCGGGCGGCGAGCCGAAAAAGCTGACGGATTTTTCCGCCGACCGGATTTTCTCGTTCGATTTTTCGAGCGACGGCAGCCGGGTCGTTTTCGCGCGCGGCGTGATGCGAAATAATCTGGTGCTGATTGAGAATTTTTAAAATTTAAACTTTTTTGACTTCTTCCTTGATGCCGAGGCTTTTGACCAGACGATGCAGATTGTTCGGGTGAATGCCGAGCGCGTTTGCCGCTTCGGTAAAATTGCCGCCCGCGTCGACGAGCGCGGTCATAATAATTCTTCGCTTGGCTTCTTTTAATTGCAGGTGAAAATCGTTGGCGGAGGAAAGAGATTCGGCGAAAATCGTGTTTTCGATAATCTCTTCCGGCAAGTCTTCCGGCAGAATCGTTTCGGTCGAGCCGAGCACGACGGCGCGCTCGATGACGTTTTCCAGCTCGCGGACGTTGCCCGTCCATTCGTAACTGCTCAAAATCTCGCGCGCTTTTTTCGACAAACCGACGACTTTACGATTGCACCGCTCGCTGTATTTGTTGACGAAATGCTGCGCCAGAAGCGGAATATCGGTTTTGCGCTCGCGCAGCGGCGGCACGTTTATCTGCACGACGTTCAGACGGAAGAAAAGGTCTTCGCGAAAAGTTCCCTTGCGGACGTTTTCCTGCAAGTTTTGATTGGTCGCGGCGATTATCCGCACGTTTGTTTTCAGCTTGTAAACGCCGCCGACGCGCTCGAATTCGCGCTCCTGCAAAACGCGCAGCAGCTTTGCCTGCAGATGCGGCGCAAGCTCGCCGACCTCGTCGAGAAAAACCGTTCCGCCGTCGGCTATTTCCAGCTTTCCTCTTTTCAGCGCGACGGCTCCGGTAAACGCGCCTTTTTCGTGCCCGAAAAGGTCGCTTTCCAGCAGATGCTCATTCAAAACCGCGCAGTTTATCGCGACGAAAGGTTTGTCCGAGCGATGGCTGTTGCGGTGCAGCGTCTGCGCCACGAGCTCTTTTCCCGTTCCCGATTCGCCCGTTATCAGGACGTTGGAATCGGTCGGCGAAACTTTTTTAATCAATTGAAAAACCTTATTTATTTCCTGGCTGACGCCGATGAGATTGGTTTCGATTTCCAGTTCGGTCTGAAGGCGCGCGTTTTCCTTTTCCAGAGCCTGGATGGAAAGACGCTGTTCCAGCGCCGCCGAGATTAAAACTGAAATCGCCGTGAGCTGCTGGAGATGATTTTCGGTAAAATTCGCGTCCGGCTGGCGCGAATCCAGATAAATCAAGCCGCGCACCTCTTTAAGCACCAGCGGAACGCACAAAAGCGCGGCGACGCGACGGGCAATCAGGCTCGCGGCGTTTTCCAGCCCGCTGTCTCTTAAATCGTTGCTGAGCAGCGCGATTTTTTCGTTTAAAACGCGCTCGGTAACGGTGCGGCTGACCGTTATTTTTTCGTTATCCAGCGGGTTGCGGTTGACTGTCGAGACGGATTTCGGCTCTTTCGCCTCGCCGCTCTCCGGGTTATCATCCTCTTCGAATAAAAGAATCACGCCGCGCTCAGCCGCCGGAATCAATTCGAGAATAATCTCCAGAAAACGATTTTGCAGGTGCGCCGTGTCCCTGCTCTCGTTCAGCGCGCGCCCGAGCTTTGCCAGCGCGTTCAAATCCTGCGGCATTTTGTGCAGATTTGTCTCGACCGCAAAACGAATCTCGGAACGGGTCACCAGCGCGCCGTTATCAAATTGGAATTTATTATCGAAAGGCATAGCGTTCGGCTCATTCTCATCTGCGCGAAATAAAATGAGAGTTTTGCCGATGCGAATGCAATCACCGTGCCTTAAAACGGCTTCTTTAACCGGCTCGTTGTTCAGAAAAGTCCCGTTGCGGCTGTCCAAATCCTTTAGATAATAATTGCCGCCCGCTTCTTTTATCGAACAGTGGCAACGCGAAACATCGCCGTCGGAAAGGACAATTTCATTGTTTTCGGCGCGACCGAGGGTGACCGACTCGATTCCTTTTAAAGGGAAAGTCTCGGTTTCTGAAGCGTCGGTAGAAAAAACTAAAATGGGCTCCATTTTATAATTTCCTTCACGAGAACGAATTAGAATCAAAATTTGTCAAGCATCATAACCTATATCATTTCTGATAGCCAAACTATCAGAAATGATATAACTGAAAACAAAGCAATTATTTGCCGATAAAAAATACTTATAAATAAACAGCCCGCCGCGTCAGCGTGCGAAAAGGAGCCGGCGGCGACCGGCTTTTGCCCGAAATCAAGGTTTCGGCTCGCGTCCGATTTCCCGTTTCTCGCCCGCGTTCGAATAAAATCGTCGCTCTGGATTAACATCTCGAAAATTTTTCTGTATAATCGCGTTGAATTTGTACGTCGCTGTTTTTTCAACTCTCAAAATTGTTCCGAACAATTAGTTTTAAAAGCCACTTTCCCTGAAAACGGTTTTCGTTAAAACATTTCTTTAAGTACGGTCGCAAATTCGACAACCATTAAACCTGAAGAAAATTTGAAATCCTTTGGAGGTAATATGTTTTTGAAATCCAAATTTTTTCGCATGACTCTAGCCTTGAGCTTGGTCCTGTGTTTGTGCGGGCTGGTGCTGGCGGATACGATTCGCTTAAAAGACGGCAGCATCATTAAAGGTAAGATTATCGGTTTCCGCGACGGGCAGTTCGTCGTCTCAATCGGTGACGGCGCGCGCGCGCGGCAGATGACTTTTTTTGCCGATGAAGTGGAAGCCGTCGAGTTTGATTCGCTGCCGCTCGGCTCGACCACCGCTTTGAACGCGACGACGAATCCGATTAAGCTTTCCAGCCCGACGACGCAAAACCCGCGACCGCAGACGAATCAGACCGGTAATCCGACCGTTTCGCCAAACCCGACGAACTCCGGGCTCGGCTCGAACAATAACCCGAATAATTCAAACGTGATAATCGTCGGCAGCAAATCCAACACTAACCCTCAGCCGGCGAATAACGGCAGCGGCGGCAGCGGCACAGGCTTTGAATCGAACTCCAGCAGCACGCCTTCATACACGAATTCGACGACGGGCAACGTCAACGCGAATACGATTCCGGTCAGCTCGAATCCGACGAGCGGCAACGGCACGACAACGACGCCGCCGCGACCGAAACCGATTCAGCTCAACGTCAAAGTGCTCGCCGACAACACGTCGAACGGCTGGACTAATTCGGGCTTTCACGTGAAAAAAGGTCAGAAATTCCGCGTCCTCGGGCGCGGTCAAATCAGTCTCGGCGGCGGCAATTACGCCAAACCCAAAGGCATCAAATCGCTGACCGACGACAAAAAACTGATTGCGACCGAAGCGACCGGCGGCTTGATTGCCGTCATCGGCGACGACAACAACGATTTTATTTTTATCGGCGCGGCGCGTGAATTTACCGCCGCGCGCGACGGAATGCTGTTTCTCGGCATCAACGAAAATAATCTCGCCGACAATTCCGGCTCGTTTGACGTGACGATTGAAATCGAACCGTTGAATTAATGCAAAACTTAATTAATGCAAAATGCAAAGTGCAAAATGCAAAATATCAGGATTTAAGATTTAAGATTCAGGATTAATCCTCTTCCTTTATTTTGCACTTTGCATTTTGCGTTTTGCATTTTTGACGCGTTTTGCACTTTGCGTTGTTTACTTCTTCCAACTAAAAGCGGAAAATCGGAATCTAAGACGATAGAATTTCCGCGAAAGGTATCAATATGCAATCAAGTCTGCTGAGTCGTATTTTTTCGACAAGTGTCATTTTTTCTATGCTGCTGGTCGGCTCGAACGTCACCGCCTGGGCGCAGGCAAAGCCGCAGCGTCCCGACGCGCCGAAAGGCACGCAAAAGAAAAACCAGCGCCCGACTCCGAAAACCGAAGAAGAATTGAAAAAGGAAGAAGAGGAACGCAAGCGCGCCGAAGAAGAAAGAAACGCCGTGCAGGAAGACGACGTCGTTAAAGTCGAGACTAACATCGTCAACGTCGACGCGGTGGTTTACAACAAGAAAACCGGACAAATCATCACGGGCTTGAAAAGAGAAAATTTCGCCGTCTTTGAAAACGGCGTCAAGCAGGAAATCACCAATTTTGCGATGCCCGAAGCGCCGATTACCGTGTCCTTAGTGGTCGAATACAGCAAATGGACCGAGGTTTTCGGCAGCGCGGGCAACCGCGGCACGTTCGAGCCGGGAAAATACGAAGTCATTCGCCCGGTCGCTTATTTTCTCTCGAAATTTATCAAAGCGCCGGACGATTACGCTTCGGTCATCGCCTTTGACATGCGCCCGACGCCGATAACCGATTTCACGAACGACCCGAACCGCCTGCGCGCGACCGTCGATGTTCTGCTGAAAAATTATCCGGCGTTTCGCGAAAACAACCTTTACGACGCCGTGAAATTTTCGCTCGTCGGCGGTCGCGGCGATGCGGTCGTGCTGGAAAATTCAAAGGAAGAAACCTCGGAATACGGCGGCATGGTCGCGGTCAAAGCGAAACGCCGCGCGATTATTCTGGTCGCTTCCGGCATCGACACTTTCAGCAAGACCAATTACGACCAGGTTCGCAAAATCATCCAGAACACCGGCATTCCGATTTACGTCATCAGCACCGCAAATCTTTTTTACAAAATGTATGAGCCGTATCTTCCGCCGCTCGATTCAATCAACGGCGGACCGGGCAGACTGACGTTCCTGCAAGCGAAAAACGTGATGAACACTTTCGCCAAAGAATCCGGCGGTCAGCATTTCGAAATGACGTTCGAAGCGGAGTTGCCGACGATTCTCAATTCGATTAACTCTCTTTTGCGAAATCAATACAGCCTCGCCTACGACCCGGGCGCAAAAGCGCGCGACGGCAAAAAATACAAGCTCGAAGTCAAGGTCGACGTCAACGGCGACGGCATCTACGAGGAAAAAGAATACATCGTCCAGCACCGACCGTTCTACAACGCGCCGAAAGACGAGAAGAAAAAATAGGTTTATTAACGGAAAACGGAAAACGGATAATGGAAAATAAAA
>DATHBC010000684.1:0-10747 GCA_035296345.1 Pyrinomonadaceae bacterium
AATCGAAGTCCACAGGAATTTAGTTTGTGGTTTGCTTGAATCTATTTACGAAGAAGCACTTTGTCACGAATTTTATCTGCGCGGAATTAAATACCAGAGACAAACTGAAATTGATGTTATTTATAAAGGCAAAGTTATAAAAGGGCAGAGAGTTGATGTTTTAGTCGAAAATGAAGTAATTGTTGAATTAAAATCAATTTCCAGAATGCCTGAGGTTGCTTCGGCGCAAATTTTGTCTTATCTGAAAGCGACGGGATTAAAGCGAGGTCTGTTAACAAACTTCGGAGCCGTAAAGTTAGTTGACGGAATAAGAAGATTTTCTCTGTGAACTCTGTGTCCTCTGTGGCTAAATCTATGAAAATTGCCAAAATCGTAAAATCTAATTCCCACGTCGATTACGTCGGGCGCGTTATTGATTCGCTGGACGCGGCTGAGCCGCCGACGGCTGACGATTACGGTTTTGCGCAGTTTGTTTCGCTGCCTCTGGAAAACGGCGGAGAAGAAATCGTCGGCGTGATTTACAATTCGATTCTGATTAATCCCGATTACGCCAATTACGGTCCGCGTCTTTCGCCGAAGCCGGAACTGAGCGGTTTCAGCCCCGATTATCTGAACGAGCAGGGATTGCTCGTCGGCATTTTGCTGCTCGGCACGAGCAGTCGCCAGGAAGAGGGAAAAGTCGTGCACGGCGTGCCGCGCCGCGTCGTTCCCGCCGGGCAGGACGTTTATAAAATCGAGCCCAATCAGGTAAAGCGTTTTCACTCGGACGAAAACGAATGCCTGCAGATTCATTATTATTCGCAAATCGTCGCTCACGCCGGGCTTTTCGCGACGCCGCTGCTCGAAGCGATTATCGAGCAATTGAGTCTCGATTGCAGCGACGACGACAAAAAACGGCTCACCGTCTTAAAACAATCGCTGGCGTGGCAACGCACGATGGGCGGAATGCGTCTATAAAAATTAGATTATTTCGAGTTTACTATCTACCTTAACCAAAAAAGAGGTTTTATGAGAAAAATATTGATGATGCTGGCAATCGGCGTGTTTGCCTGTGCCCTTTCGGTTTCGGCGCAGCCGCGACCGGTCGAAACCAAAACTCCCGCGCCCGCGCCGAAAAAGCCCGCGCCGCCGAGTTTTGAGGCAAAATACGAAGGCGGAATGTTCGGCTTCAGCAAAAAAGAGGAAGGAACTTTAAAGTTCGACGACCTCAACGAGCGCATCGTCTTTTACGGCAAAGACCAGAAGGAAAAATTCGGCATTCCGTACGATGCGATGCTGATAATTTACCCGCAATCGCAGTCGGTCAGAAGCACGACCGGCAACGTCATCAGGAATCTTCCGCTGCCGGGCGCGATACTCGGCGGTTTGATTCGCGAAAAGCGCCGTTATCTGATTGTCCATTTCCAGGACGAGGACGTCGAGGCGCGCGGAGTTATAAATTTCAAAATCGACGACAGGGAACTGCTCGATTCGGTGCTCGCCACGCTGGCTGAAAAAGCCAGCCTGACCCAGCGCGGCGACGCTTACTACAAACCGAAAAAAGTCGCGACGAAACAGGACGACCAGTAAAAATCAGCCGCGCTTACGCGAAAGAAGAATCTACAGGGAAACAGGATAGACCGAGGATAAGAAATAGATTTTATTTATCCCTGTTCATCCTGTCATCCCTGTATTTTTTTTGTTCCTGTTCGCGCACTCGCGGCTAAACTATCTCAAATCGCCGAAGCGATTCTGCAAAATCGCCGCAATGGAAATCGCCGCCGTTTCCGCCCGCAGAATTCTTCCTCCGAGAGTGACGATTTTAAAACCGCCGGCGCGCGCAAAATCGATTTCCGCGTCTTCCCAGCCGCCTTCCGCGCCCGTTACGGCGACGAATTTCTCCGCGGTTTTGAGGTCGGAAAAATTCTCGCCGCCGCGCTCGGAAAACAGAACGCGGGTTTCGCCCGTTGAATCAGTCGACGAAAATTTTTCGATGAATTTCTCGAAATTTTGCGGATTTTCAATTTGCATCAGCCTCGCCCGCCCGCATTGTTTCGCGGCTTCAAAAACGATTTTGCGCCAGCGTTCGAGTTTTTTTTCTATCTCTCCTGCGTCTTTCAATTTCGCGTCGGCGCGTCTTGTTTGAAGCGGAACTATTCGCGTAACGCCCAATTCGACAGCCTTCTGCAAAACCAAATCAAATTTTTCGCCTTTTAAAAGCGCGACGGCGAGCGTTAAATCCAGAGCCGATTCCGGCGCGCGCGGCATCGTTTCGGCGATAATTTTCAGCCGCGTCCCGCGCTTTCCGATTTCCTCAATCGCGGCTGAAAATTCCTTTCCTTCGCCGTCGAAAACGTTTACGCTTTCGCCCGCGCGCAGGCGCAGAACGTCGCGCAGATGCCGGGTCTGTTCAAAATCGAGCGTGATTTTGTCATTGCCCTGAATAAAATTTTCCGGCGGAGCGTAGAAACGGCGCATAGTGAAACAGGCGGTTAGGTGAATAAGTGTTTAGGTGTTTAGGTAATTAAGCGTTTGATGGCAGCCTTTTTCACCCAAACACCTAAACACTTATTCACCCTTTTCCCCGCCGGATTGGAATCTCTCTTTAAAATCCTTTGAATTTTGCCGCAGACCGACCCAGTTTTCAAAAATTTCGGGCGATTGCAGCCAGATGGTAAACCATTCGGCGATTTCGGCTTTTTCGGCGCGCTTGCCCTCATCGACCTTTTCGTTTCCGGAAATCATCTGCGCGCGGCTTTTCCCGCGCAGAGCCGTTTCGCGCACGAGGCGCAAGCCTTCCCTGTCGTTTTCCGACAGAAATTTGCGGCGCAGGTTTTCGAGGCTGCGAATCGAAGCGAGCGTCTGGCGGAAATCGGAAAATTTCAGAATGTTGCGAAACATCGCGTCATACGGCGATTCCAGACGGCGCGCGACGTCCAGCTCCATAATTTCCGAGTGGCGCAGTTCAGCGCCCTCGTCCGCCAGCAGGCGCGCCGTTTTCATCGGGCTGTCGACCGCGCTTTGCCCGAAACGCTCGCGCACCGCCGTCTCAATCGCAATCAGTTCCCGCGCGCCGACCGATTCGCAATCGAGTGCTTCCCAGACTTCAATAATCAAATCGTTTTTCGTGCGCGATTTCCACATAAGAGCAAGCAGTAAGCGGTGAGCAGTGAGCAGTAAGGCAGTCTTTTCCAACTGCTCACTGCTTACCGCTCACTGCTTACTATTTTAATCAAATCCGTCGAAGAATGGTCTTTCGGGTCGCCGACGATGGCGACGCGACCGCCGTATTCGCGAACGATTTCGCGTTCGGGAACGGTTTCGGTCGTGTAATCCGTGCCTTTGGCGTGAAAATCCGGGCGGACGGCGCGAATCAGTTCCGTCACGGTCGCTTCGGGGAAAATCGTCACGTAATCGACGAATTTCAGCGCCGAGACGATTTCGGCGCGTTCCTGTTCGGGCATAAACGGGCGATTTTCGCCTTTCAGTTTTCTGACCTGCTCGTCGGAATTGATGCCGACGATGAGACGGTCGCCCAGAGCCTTTGCGCCCGCCAGATAACGAATATGACCGACGTGAAAAAGGTCGAAACAGCCGTTTGCCAGCACGATGCGCGCGCCGCTGCGCCGCTCGATGGCGACTCGCGCCACGAGACGGTTGCGTTCCAGAACGGGAGCGAATTGATTTACAGAACTCATAAGCAGTATGACACCACAGATTAACATAGATGCGGACGGAATTTATCTGATTTTATCCGCGCCAGGCGCGTCTCATCGTGGTTAAAAATTTTCAGTTTTACTTAAATAACCGCGGCGTCGCCCTGCTGCGCTCCGATTGAATTCAGCAATTCTTCGGCGCTGACCGAAGCGGTTCCTTTCTTCATCACGACGATGCCGCCCGCGTGATTCGCCAGATTCGCGCTTTCGCTAAAGGACAAGCCCGAAGCCAGCGCGAGCGCGTAAGCGGCGATGACCGTATCGCCCGCGCCCGTCACGTCGACCGGCTCTTTCGAGCCGACGGCTTCCAGATGAAGCGGTTTCCGGTCTTTTTCAATCAACAGCATTCCTTTGTTTCCGCAGGTGACGAGCAGTGATTCGTAACCGAGCCTTTCGCGCAAATCGACGCAGGATTCAGCCAGGCGCGCGATTTCCGAAAACTTTTCGCCCAGAATTTGCTCGGCTTCCTCCTGATTCGGCGTGGCTGAGGTTCCGCCCGAAAAATCCTTCAGGCGATAACGCGAATCGACGAGCAGGGCGATTTTTTTATCCTTTGCGAGGCGTGTGGCGAGAGCGGCGATTTCGGCTGTCGCCACGCCGTAATTGTAATCGGAGATGATAATCGCGTCGGCGTTTTCGCTTGCCGCGAGAAGATTTTCCTTTAGTTTTTCGATTAACTGCGCGTCGAGCCGCTGCTTGTTTTCGTAGTCGATGCGAATCACCTGCTGGCGCGCGGCGTAATGCTGGCTGGCGAGAACGCGCACCTTTGTCGTCGTCTGAACTTTTTCCGAAGCGGCGATAAATGCGCAGTTGACATTCGATTTTTGCAGGCTTTCGAGCAGCGCCTCGCCGCTCAGGTCTTTTCCGACGACGCCGACCAGGCAGGCGCTCGCGCCCAATCCGGCGACGTTGACCGCCGCGTTCGCCGCGCCGCCGGCTAAGGTTTCGGTTTGCTCGTGTTCGAGGATAAAGACGGGCGCTTCGCGCGAGATGCGGGCAATCTTGCCGGACAGAAACTGGTCGGCGACCAAATCTCCGACAATCACGATTTTTTTTCGGGCGAATTCCCGGCGAATCTTATCGGCGATGTTTGACATTCAGGCTCAAGAAATAAATTACTACAACTCAAAAAGATAAACAAAAAGGTTGAAGACTGCTGTTTGAGTCTTCAACCTTTTCTTTGACCTATCGGCGCGAAAAATTAGTGTGTGTCGTAGCTGGCGACCGGAAAGTCGTTGGCGGTTCCCCATTGAACGCCGACGAATCCGCCGTCCGAGCTTCTCAAGCTGTAGAAATAGCCGTTTGTATCGCGCCACACGGCAACGTCGGTTTTGCCGTCGCCGTCGTAATCACCCTGCGCGACGTAATCCGTGCCGGTGATTCCGAACGAGTGAACGGCAACCTGATTAGTCGTGCTGAAATTAATAAACCAGAACAGATTCGAAGTCGCCGTCGAGCCTTCGCGGACGACCGCCAAATCGGTTTTGCCGTCGCCGTCATAATCGCCGGGAACGACCAAATCGCTGCTGAATCCGTAGGGCGCAACTCTCAACCCGCCGCTCTGGCTCTGGAGAATATAGAAAATTCCCTGGCTGGTCGGCGTCGCGCCGGGACGCTGCACCGCCAAATCGAATTTAAGGTCGCCGTCGTAATCGCCGGGCGCGGTGAAATCGGTCGCCAAACCGAATTGAGAACCGCGAAAAGCGCCGGTCATGCTGTCGATGCTGTACCAGAACATTTGACCATTGGAGCGACGCACGACCGCAATGTCGGTTTTACCGTCGCCGTCGTAATCTCTGGCAATCGGCTCGTCGCCGGTCGTGCCGAACTGCGCGGCAGAGAAGGTATTGTTCGAGCTGTTCAGCCGATACCAGTAGCCGTCCGTATCGCGCCAGACGGCGATGTCGCCGCGATTGTCGCCGTCGAAATCGCCGGGCGTCGGATAGTCGGTATTCGAGACGCCGAACTGCTGAGCGGTAAATCCGCCCGTGCTTTTCAGCGTAAACCAGGTGTTGCTGCTCGGGCGAAACACCGTGTAATCGGCTTTGCCGTCGTTGTCGGTATCCAATGCTTTGCGCAGCGAAAGCTGAGCGGAAGCCGCCGCCGCTAAAAACGTAATGCAGACAAACAAAACACCGAATTTGCCGCTAATGGTCAAAAAGTTTTTCATTGCGTTAATCCTTTTCTTACTTCTCTTAGAAATTCTCCAATGGTGGTTGGGGCGTCCGCGCCGTCGTAAAGACTCGGAATACATCAATATACTACCTAAATCACAGCCATTGCAAGATAATACCGCTTGAAAACGCCGATTTTCGGATTAAATGACTATTTCCGGATTTGCGAACTTACGAAACGTTAGACGCGCCGCATCGCCGAAAAGTTTGTCTCCGTCCGAAAATATTAACGGAAACCGGCGGCAAAGCAAGCTCAGTCCAGCCGGTTTCCGCCGAAGTTTCTTTCGGGCATCTCGCTTTCCCGCCGTATATACAGTGCGGCGGGAAGCCGTAAAAATACATTTTCGGAAAATTCGTTTTCCGGTTTGCGTCCGGCAGTCAGCCGTTTACTGGCTCTGCATCGAGTTGGCGGGAATTTTCATGGTCGAATTTCCCCAGCCGAAGGCGGAAAATCCGGCTGTGCTGCGCTGCACGTAAAAAATTGCCGATTGGTTCGGGTTCTGATTCGGTCGCCAGACGGCAAAATCCGTGATGACGTCGCCGTCGTAATCGCCGGGCGCGGGCAAATCGCCGGGCGCGCCGAATTGAAAAGCCTTGAACGCGCCGTCGATGCTTCGAATCCAATACCATGTGCCGTCGGTCGTCCGCCAGACGGCGAAATCGGTTCTCAAATCGCCGTCGTAATCGTTCGGCAGGATTTTATCCGTCGTCGAATTGCCGAACGTCGAGGTCAGCAATGCGCCGCCCGTACTTCTCTGCACGATAAATGTATTTGCCGGGGAACCTGTCGCCGGGCGATAAACGGCTAAATCCGCGCGTCCATCACCTTCATAATCGCCGCGCAGCGGAATATCCGTTTCGTTGCCGAACTGAACGGCGCGAAAACCCGTAAACGAGCCGAGAATATACCAGACGAGCTTGCCGTTTTCCTTTCTGACGACCGCGTAATCCACTGCGCCGTCGCCGTCGAAATCCTGCGTCACGTTCGGATTATCACCGCTGCTGCCGAACTGAACCGCCTGAAAAGTATTACTGCCGCTTCGCAGAATGTAAAAATACCCGTTCGTGTTGCGCCAGACCGCTATATCCGAACGCCCGTCGTTATCATAATCGCCCGTCACCGGAATATCTTCCGCAAACAGCCCGAAATTGGTGACGGAATATCCGCCGGAGCTTTGCATATTGTGCCAAATCATCGCGCCGTTGGAATTCTGAATCGCCGAATAATCGGTTCTTCTGTCGCCGTCGAAATCCAGAATCGAGCGGTTTGACACAAACGGCGAGCCTTGCCGGACAATTAAATTCTGCTCGCCAATCGAGATGATGCCGATACGATATAAATCAGGAAGATTTGTACCCTGCACCGTAAAAGTCACGGTTGCGTTTCCGCTTCCGACGCTCGCCGAAGTCACCGTCAGCCAGGCGGAATTGCTTTTTATCGAATAATCACAATTTGCCGGCGCGGTCACGTTGACGGAGCCGCTGCCGCCCGTAAAGTCGAATCTCACATCATAAGCCGAAAGGCTGAAGCTGCACGCCGTCTGGTTACGCAAAGCGCGGTCGACGTTTAATCTGCCGCCGGTTTTGACGACGCCGTTCCAATCGGCGAGAACGTCAACCGTATTCATTATCGTCGCCTTTAACGAAGCCGCCGAGAGATTCGGATTATATGCCGCCAGAAGCGCCGCCGCGCCCGCGACGTGCGGCGACGCCATCGAGGTT
The DNA here is from genome assembly GCA_035296345.1 of Pyrinomonadaceae bacterium. Taxonomy (GTDB): domain Bacteria; phylum Acidobacteriota; class Blastocatellia; order Pyrinomonadales; family Pyrinomonadaceae; genus JALZHR01. The sequence goes on from DATHBC010000684.1 coordinate 7,592, forward strand.
CCGGTAAAAGTCGCGTAGCCGTTCACGTTCGTATGCGTGCTTAAAATTCCCGTTCCCGGCGCGGCGAGGTCGACGCTGACGGGTCCGAAATTCGACGAGCCGGAGCGCGTGTCGGTCGAGGTCGAATTGGCGACGGATAAAACCGACGGGCTCGTATAGCTTGCCGGATAAAAGGGCTGCGTCTCGATATTGCGCCCGTTGTTGCCAGCCGCGAAAACGTTCAGGATTCCCGCGTTTCCCAGCGCGTCGAGCGCGTCTTTGGTCGCCTGGTCGTAGTTGCAGGCTTCGTCGCATCCGCCGTAGGAATTGTTCGTGACGCGGATGTTGACGCCGCGATTTTTCATCATCCGCACATAATTGTAGGCGTTGACGAGCATCGCCGAGGTCGTGCCGAAGCCGGTCGAATTATAGATTTTTATCGCCATAATGCGGACGTTCCAGTTAATGCCGACGATGCCGATATTGTTATTGCCGACCGCGCCGATGGTTCCCGCCGTGTGCGTTCCGTGCCCGTTTTCGTCCTGCGGGTTCGGGTCGTTGAAAAAGAAATCGTAGCCGTAATAGTCGTCGACAAAACCGTTGCCGTCGTCGTCGATGTTGTTTCCGTTGGTCTCGCCCGGATTCGTCCACATATTCGCCGCGAGGTCTTCGTGATTATAGTTGATTCCGGTGTCGATATTGGCGACGACGACGTTCGGGCTGCCGGTCGTCAAATCCCAAGCCGAAGGCGCGGAAATTTTCGTCAAACCGTACATTCCGGCGTCGCTGAATCGCGGGTCGTTCGGCGTCGCCTGCAAATTGTAAATAAAATTAGGCTGGACGTATTCGACATCCGAAAGACCGGCGTAGCGCGCCGCGGCGGTTTCGACCGGCACGCCCGCGGGCAGCTTCACTCTCTGCCAGCCCAAATCGGGAAATTCCTCGACCACGCGCGCGCCGAACCGCGAGTTTGCCGAACGCGCCGCTGCCGAAGCCGTCCCGTCTTTGAATTTCACGAGCAATTCGCCGTCGGCGTAAACTTTCGAGTTATACTGCGCGGAAACGATTTGGGAGAAAAACAAAAGCGCCGAAACGAAAAGAAATGCAAATTTTACGGTTTTCATCAGCTTACAAACCTCGTGCGAACGACATTGAATATCATTATATTTTAGTTTTTTCAGGACACTTCCGCAAGGTTCTTCCGCGTTCGAAATTGATTTCAAACGCTTTTCACGGTTTCCGCCTCGTTCAATCCAATCCGAATCGTCTTTCTGCATCCGAATAATTAATCATTGACAATCATTTAATTAGTTTTATGATGAAAATCCGTCTCTCTTAATAATCGCCGTATTTTCGTGACAAAGGAAAACTGAAAGAGATTGAAGAAGAATTCGGAAATCAGACTTTCGTAAAAGGAAATTATATGAACGGAACAACCTTTTTTTCTATCAAACCAACGATTCTTTTAGCAATAATATTTACGCTAATCAGCGCGGTTACTATAGCTGGTCAGGCTTCAAGTTCGTCTGTAGAAATTATTACGACCTATTCACAAAACGGAAATTTCTATTTAAAGTCTATACCTTTCGATAATGAGTTTCCGACCTTGAGAGGAAAAACCTATGTCTATAAAAAAGGCGTCGAAACGCCCTTATATATAATTGAGAGAGGTTTTGACTCGGTAGACGATGAGAGCAACAATCTGATTTTGAGCAATAACGGAGAAGTGATATTCTACGCAATCACCTACGGCGCAAACGAAGAAAAAGAGGGTTTGAAAAGCGTCACGATTTATAAAAACGGTAAATTATTTAAAAGCTTTACCGAATCGGAAATCACGGGCTGTGATGAAAAGAAAGAGCGATGCAGTCTTCTTTATTCGAATTACGATGAAGTAGTCGACAGGCAAAAAAGTAATTGGGGAACGAGAAATTACAGGAAAGCTTTTAAAGACGGGGTTGACGAAAAAGAGAGATTTTTAAGTGATTTCCCGATTTTCAGCTTTGACGATACGGTTTATCTTACCGATTCAAAAAAGAAAGTTCACATATTCGACCTGAAGGCAGGCAAGCTTACAAAATCCGATTCCTTTGAAAATGTTTTCGAGCAGATAAAAGGCAAAGGGCGATTCAACAGAATCCAATTACAACGATTCGAGGCTCCGATTTATACGGATTTTCCGAAACTGCGAAACGGTAAAAACACAATCCTGAGCCTCGCCGGCTTTTTGGGAATGAAAACAGTCGACCAGTATGGAACAAAAGATGACCAATACAAGCTGTATCGTTTTAAAATCAATACGAACATCTCCCGCGACGGCAGCCTGGAAATAGAAGAAATTGAAGTTTACGACGATTTGCCGAAAGAAAAGATTATCGAATTTTTCAAAACGAATAAATTCGACGGCAGTCTCGTTCCGAAAGAGTTTGAAAAGTGGAATATAGGCGACCAATATTTTGTCTTTAGAAAAAGCGATGATAAATTAGCCCGGCAGGAAAAACAGCAGGAAATTATAGAAGAACGTAAAGAATTAGAAAAAAGATTGGCAGCCGAAAAAATCAACGACGTATACATTCCTCAAAATTTACAGGAATCTTTTATCGAGCTGGACAAACTTTTGACGGAAATCAATAAAAAAGAAATGCTGGCGCTGTCCAAAAGAGAGGACATGATTCGGTATCATCACGGTCTTGGAATGTGGTTGAGAAATAACTGGGGCTTGTGGGGCGGCTCGCGCTTGCAAAAATACTTTACCGGCAGAGGAATAACCCATCCGGATGAAATGTCTTCCGTCATCCTTTTCCATTATCATGATTGGTTGAACGGCAGGAAGGAAACGTGGAAAGAGTGGGAGAAAAACCCGAAAGGGATGTTTCAGGATAAATAAAATAAATATTATGTTTAGTTTCAGAAATCTATTTTTGTGCCTTTTGACGTTACCCGTTGCTGCCGGATTTGCCGTCGCCCAAAACACGCGGGCAGCCGATTATCGGAAGAACGAAATCAGATAAGGTATCGAATCAAAAAATGGATGGGGCGGCTAGTGGGGGTCGAACCCACGACTTCCTGAACCACAATCAGGCGCTCTAACCACTGAACTATAGCCGCCGTAAATCAAAGATGAACGAATATTATTACCGGAAATCCGGAATAGTTCAAGTTTTAAACTTAAAATGA